>CAYOBS010000033.1:0-17118 GCA_964402305.1 uncultured Planctomycetaceae bacterium
GTTCCGCTTTTTCTTTTCCTGGTTCCATGTTCCGGGTTCCAGGTTCCGCCTTTTCTTTTCCGGGTTCCGGGTTCCTGGTTCCAGGTTCCGCCTTTTCTTTTCCGAATTCCGGGTTCCGGGTTCCCCAGTTCCGCTTTTTCTTTTCCTGGTTCCATGTTCCGGGTTCCAGGTTCCGCCTTTTCCTGCTTCCGGGGGGGGCCTCCAAGGCTTCATCGTCCCCGGAAGCGGGCGAAAATCCGACAACAATGATGAGAAATACCATTGTCTTTTGCGGGGCAGCGCGTTATCATTAGATGGAGCAGTTGGGCGTTCTGGCTGTTCGGGCTTGATGGCAGGCCCTTTGCGCGAGCACATCGTCGGCGGCCCTGCGGCGCCGTACGAAAATATAAGTATGTGTCGAATGTTGTAGCTCTCCGGGCGAGCCGTTTCCTGGCTTGCCCAAGCGGGCCCACCTCGGGCGGCGCAAGGCGCCTTGGCCCGCCATGCCGATGCAGTGCGTATGGGCGATTTGGCCCGGCCGCACATTTGCGATGAACCGTGTGTTCGAGTAGTCTGCCCGGCGGAAACGCGGTTGGTTTTCCGTCGAGGCGCGAAGGTCGGGCATTTGGCCTCTTTTGCCGGTTGCCACAGGCGCGACAAACTGGTAAAAGTACGGTTCTCCGACAGGCCAGGACTTTCGCCTCGGCCGGGATGCCCCGTTGCCGGCGGCGCGAGTGCAGCGATGAGGAGATGCAATCATGACCATTGATTTCCGGTGCGAAAACTGCGGGAAGCTGCTGAGTGTCGACGATCAGCCTGGCAACGCGGTGCGTTGTCCGCATTGCCGCAAGAAGGTCACCGTGCCGGAGGGCCTGGCCGGATTGCCCCGTCCGCACGTGCCCCCGAACGCCAGGCCCGCCACTGCTGCTCCCTCCGGCGGGCAGGCGCAAGGCCAGGCCGACGGCCGGCAGGGCCGGCAGGGCGAGCAGGACGAGGAAGAGCCCGTCGAGGAGGGCCAGGCAGTCATGGGCGCCATGGCCGCGATCATGCCCTGGGTCATCAGCGTCTTCCTGCATGCGGGCGCGTTCATGATCATGATCTTCTTCGTCATGGTCGTGGTAACCACCAAGATTCCGACGGACATCATCATTCCGGACGCCGCGCTGAACCTGGACAACCCCGGCGGCGTGATGAACCCCAGGACCGAGACGGTTTCCAAGAGCCAGAACGAGCGGCGCACAGTCGTCAAGCGGTACACCAAGCGGGAGGATCAGGTTGACAAGGGCAAGACCGAGAAGACGATAGAGCTTCTCGCGGCCTCGTCGGAGGGCGCTCACGGCGGGGCGGCCGATCTGGGCCTGACCGCCAGCGACGCGGCCGGCGGGCCCAAGAGCCGGTTCTTCGGCTCCGGCGGCAACGCTTACCACATCGTGTACGTGGTCGACCGCTCGGGCTCGATGGCTCCGACGTTCCAGCAAGTCCAGAACGAGATGCTCAAGTCCATCAGCCAGCTTAAGCAGGCGCAGGACTTCTCGATCATCCTATTTGCCGACAACCAGTTCATCGAGGGTCCGCAGAAGCGGCTGGTCTCGGCGGAGCTTGTGAACAAGATCGCGGCGAACAATTTTCTCAAGGACGTAACCGCCAGCAGCACGACCACGGTTTTGCCGGCCCTGAAGCGTGCGTTCCAGCTCCTCAAGTATGCCGACGCCACCAAGCCAGGCCGACTCGTTTACCTGCTGAGCGACGGCGACTTCGCGGGCCTTTCCGGCGGCTCGCAGCATACGAGCATTGACGGCAGGGTCCTCAACGGCAACGAGGCCGTGATTCAGTGGCTGCGGGAAAACAACCCCAAGGATGAGAAGAAGGGGCTGGTGCATGTCAACACGTTCCTATACCTCAGCAAGGACGACGAGGCCAGGAAGGTAATGGAAACCATCGCCAAAGAGAACGGCGGCCGGTTCAAACTCATCAGCCCCGACGAGTGATTTCGGGAGATACCATGCGTCAGACAACTGTCATTCTTGCGGGGATATGCCTGGCCGGCGGGCTGGCGCTGGCGGACTCGCTGACCATCAAGAACGTCCCGTATCAGAATGTGCGCGTCATCGACGTCTCCAACGGCAGGATAATCTACGAGTTTAACGGGCGCAGTCAGGAGAAGCCGCTGGGCGACGTCAGCCACGTGATGCTGGTCGGCCAGCGCGACTTCAACAAGGCCGAGGACGCCTTCAAGGCGGGCAAGTTCGCCGAGGCCGTGGCAGCCTACAACGAGGCCGAAAAGTCCACCGGCAAAACCGATTGGCTGCGGCGGCTGATCCACCATCGCCGCCTGCCGGCGGCAGATGGGGCGAAGATGACTGCCCAGGCCGTTACTGACTGGCTGGGCATTATCGACGAGACCGGCGGCAGCAGGGCCGCGATAGCCGTGGCCCCCGTGGCGGTCGCGCCCAAGGGCTCATCCGAGAACGCCAGGGCGATCGAACTGCTGGAGGAGCGCATTGGCGCCAAGGGCGACGCGATATTCCGCGCCAAGGTCAAGGATCTGCTGCTTAAGCTCTACAAGACCGAGGGCCTCGACGACAAGGTAATGATGCTCCAGGGCGAAGCGCCCGGCACCGCCCCGGCCGCCGGCTCTGCCGGAAAAGCCAACGGCGGCGAGCAGAAGCCACCGGCCCTGGAGGTCTCGGTCGAGCAGGCATCCAGACAGTTGCAGGAGGCTGCCAGCCAGATCAAGCTCGGCCAGTATGATGCCGCGGCTGAGAACATAAAGTCGAAGCTTAGCCGGTTTACAAACAGCGAGCTTCCAGGCGCGCTGGTGCTTCGGGGCAAGGCGCTCCAGTTGTCCTACGAGAAGGGCGGCGCCAAGGACGTCAGGAAGCTCAAAGAGGCCGGGCTGTGCTTCATGCGCGTGGCGGCATGCTTCGACGCGTCCACGCCGCAGGCGCCGGAGGCCCTGTACCTCGGCGCGATGGTCGAGCGTGCATTGGGCAATGAGGTAGCGGCCGCCAACGCGCTGCGGATGCTGGTCGACCGGCACGCAGCCAGCGAGTGGGCCCAGAGGGCACAGGCCGCGCTGGGCGGCTCTGCCGGGCCGGAGCAGTAGAGAGCCAAGCGGCATTTTGGGACTATTGAGTACAATCCCCGGCCGGGCCGGCCGGGATTGAAAAGGGCCACCTAAGACAGGTTAAGGCAGGTAGCGAGACAGGAATCCTGTAGAACAGAGGAGATCGAGAGCATGTTGGATTTTCAATGGGCGTTTCTGGCGCAGGTTGACGCGTCCGGCGGCATGGACTACTTCAAGATGCTGGTCTGGCCGGGCGGCGGGAGCATCGGCACGCTGCTGTGGGTTTTGAGCGTCGTGCTGGTTGCGATATGCATCCAGTTTTTCATCACGATCCGCGGGGGCGTCATTCTGCCCGAACTGGTCAAGCAGCAGATCCAGACTCTTTTCGACAACAAGCAGTATCGCGAGGCGATCGAGGTTACGGCCTCCGAGCCGAGCATGCTCAGCTACGTGGTGCATGCGGCGCTGTCCGAGGCGGCCCACGGATACGCCTCGATGGAGCGAGCCATGGAGGAGGCGGCCGAGGAGAAGAGTTCCGGCTACTACCGCAAGATCGAGTGGCTGAACCTGTTGGGCAACATAGCCCCGATGCTCGGCCTGCTGGGAACCGTCTGGGGCATGATCCTGATGTTCATGGAGATCGTCGCGGCCAAGGGCATCCCCTCGCCGGACAAGTTGGCTTACGCGATCGGCATCGCGCTGGTGACGACCCTGCTTGGCCTGATGATAGCAATTCCGGCGCTAGGGGTCTTTGCCATTCTGCGCAACCGCATCGACGCGCTGAACAACGAGGTGATCCTGCGGGCGCAGGAACTGATATCGACGTTCCGCCCGGCCCCCAAGGCATAATCGGCGCGGGCGGCATGAGACATTGCAGCCGCCAGGACAGGTAAGGAGTAAAAGGCAATGGCACTGACACTGAAAAAGTTTCGTACATGCAGTGACGTCGGGTTCAACATGACCCCCATGATCGATTGCACGTTCCAGTTGATCATCTTCTTCATCCTTGTCGGCCAGGTTGTCAACGACTCTTATGCCCAGAACGTGAAGCTCATCAGGCCGGTCGACAGCCAGGCCATACCGTTGTCGGTAGCCAAGTTACTCAACAAGGTTACGGTGAACGTGGTGTCGGCCGCGGCCGGGGAGAAGAATCCGGATCCCACCGCCGCTTCGGCGATGAAGTTTTACCAGATCCTGACCGTGAAGTACCAAAGCGGCGAGATAGACCGGATGATCGACGTCATCAGGAAAGAGAAGGCCGACTACGACAAGCAATTCCCCACGAGCGCTTCGCCATCAGCAGGCGCTGGCGGCAAGGAAGATGATAGCCGGATGTTCTTCCTCGAGGTCCGTGCCGACGAGCGCGTCGACTGGCAGGATGTGGCGCCGGTCATCCGTGCCGGCGTCGAGGCCGGCATCAACAAGTTGAACATCACCGCCCTGACGGCGCGAGTCGGAGGAGACTAACATGGCGATTTCAGCAAACAAACCGGTGGAAGGCGACGAGACAGTCCACCACCTGACGCGCAGCAAGAAGAAGTACAAGCCGCAGAAGCAACCTCAGCCGCCGATGACGCCGATGATCGACGTCACGTTCCAGTTGATATTATTCTTCGTTCTCACGTTCGAGTTCCGCGAGTCGGAAGGGATGATCCCCGGCACGCTGCCGGCCAAGGGCATCGTCGTCCAGTCGGAGATTGACCTCCCGCCGCTGGACCCGATCCAGATTCGCGTGATCCCCTCGGCTAACAGGGAATCCGCCAGCTACGAGATGACCGGAGTCACTGTGGCGATCGGGTCCCCGCACGAGCTCGGCCAGCTTCTCCAGCAGCGGCAGGAGCAGATCGGCAGCAAGGAAGTGCCCATAGTGATATTCCCCAGCCAGGATGTGCCCTGGGGGTTTGTCGTCGAGGCGTTCAACCAGGCCAAGAGGGCGAAGTTCCAGAAGATCGGCTTTGCTCAGCAGATCCTGTGACCCATCCGCGCCGGGCGGGTGCGGCCGCGGCATGCCGGGCATGAGCAGGATGAGCGTCATCGCCCGTTGAGGTGGCGCAAGACTGCCGTAGAGCGAGTGTGAGACAGGTATGACGAAGATTCGCATCGGCCTGCCCAATTTGGCGGCAATCGGCATAATCGCGGTGGCGAGCCTGTCGTGCGCGGCTGTGGGGCAGGAAAAGAAGATACCCAGCGCCTACGAGCAACTGCCGACTGACAGGCTCATCAAGCAGCTTTCGCTGCTGGGGATGACCGACCTGTTGCAGGCCGTCGAGGACGAGATTCCGGCCGCGGACAAATCCTTCCGGGCGATGGCCCTGCGCGGGCGCGTCCGAATGGGTCAGGCCAACGCGATGGCCAAGCCGGAAGACCAGAACGCCAAGATGGACGAGGCCATCGTGATTCTGCGTGCCGCGGCCCAAAAAGGCCAGGAGCAAGACCTCGTCGATGCCGGCGACAAGCTCGAGTTGTACCGAGTAACGTTCGAGCTGGCGGGGGCGTTGGGGCGGTATCGCGTTGAAACCCCGCACATTCTCCGCCTGCGAATGCTGCTGGGCAGCGACGCCGACCGCAAGATCATCCTCCAGTACACCAAGGAGGCCGTGGAGCTGGTCGACGGCCTTGAAGACAATGTCTCCCGCACGCTGACGGGGCTGCGGGTGAACATGAGCGAGTACATGCGCTACGGGCCCGCGATGGAGGACCTCCAGCGGGAGATGCGCTACAACGCCGGGTGGATCCGCCTGCACCGCGCCATGGCCCTGCCGGCCGGCAGCGAGGTGGCTGAACTCTGCCGCAACGTCATCTCCGACATGAAGGAATTCGCCGAAGACACTGACAGCGGCGTTATGGGCTGGGCCGGCTATGCCGCGGGAGTCGCCCAGCGACTCATTGCCGGGTGCGCTAATGCGCAAGCCGAGGCCGTTCTCAAGAATCCCAAGCGTGCGCGAGCCGAGGCCGATGCCTTTCTCCAGCAAGCCGCGCGCGATCATGCCGAGGCCGAGGAGGTGCTCAAGAAGGTCGCCGAGAACCCCGGCGAGGACAAGGAACTGCGACAGCGGGCGTGGTTCGATCGGGTGCAAAACCGCATCGATGAGGGCGCCGACGCGAAGATCGACCGCGCCCTGGCCGATTTCGAGACCGGCTCCGTGGCCATCTGGGGCGAGGGAAAACGGGTCATGGTCGATGTGCGGCTGGTGCTGCTGCGGAGCTATCGGGTCGAGCTGGCCGCCGCCAGGGCAACCAACGCCGACAAGAGGAAGGCCCTGTTCGACCAGGCCCAGACCGAGCTGCTGAAGTTCGTCGAGAAGTACGCCGACCGCCCGGACCTGATCAGGCCATTCCTTGAAATGGTCAACACCAAGTTCGCGGGCGACGACGACCTGACCAACGCCAGCGCCGTCGTCTGCATGGCAAGGGCCTATGCCAAGCTCGCCAGCGAGAAGCCCGAGGACAAGGCCGAGGGGGAAAAGCTCCTGCTGAGGGTCCTGAATCACAAGGACCTCGATAACCCCAAGATCGCCCAGGCTATCGAGCCGGGCGTGCTCTACGAGCTGGCCTTCATGATGAACCAGCGCAAGCTTAACGTCGAGGCGGCCAAGTACTTCGTCAGGCTGGCCCGCAAGTATCCCAAGCACGACCTGGCGGAGAAGTCCGCCATGTTCGCGGTCCGAAGCCTCTACGGCGTCTTCGCCGAACGCCAGGAAAAGAGCCTCGATATCCCCACCAGCCTGCGCCTGGAGTACATCCGCGCCCTGGACAAGTTGCTGGGCGACTGGTCCGCCTCAAAGGACGCCGTCAAGTGGAACTTCGACCTGGCCGTTCAGTGCATGAAGCTGGCCGAGCAGTCCGAGGAGCAGGCTGTCAAGTTCTACTGGCAGGTCCGGGCCATTGCCGCCGATGAGAAAATCCCCCCTGCGCTGCTGGAGTACATGGAGGCCCAGCATTCGGCCCTGGAGATGCGCACGCAGATCGTGCTGAACCGCGACGAGCTGGCCGAGGTGCTTGGCGGCGGGCCCGAGCGAGTCAGGCAGTCTCTAGGCCGGCTGGCCGAGACGCTTGTCGAGATGGAGACCGTCGTTCTCCCGCCGGCGGCGGCCCCCACGCCGGCCCCGGCCCCAACCCCGACGCCGGCCCCGTCCGCGACGTCGGCCCCGGCCGCGACGTCGGCCCCGGCCCCGACGTCGGCCCCGGCCCCGACCGCCAGCGACAAGAAGATTGCCGAGACGGGCAAGCTGCTCAATGACAGTCTCAAGAAGTACTCGGACCCATCCGCGCTTATCGAGAAGCTCAAGAAGTACGCCGTCGACGCCCTGGCCGAGAGCAGGAATGCCGCCGATAAGGCCGTGCCGGCCGAGGGCGATGAGAAGAAGCAGTTGCTTGCCAACGCCGATGGTCTCAGGGAGTGGGCCGCCCAGGCCGAGTACCAGGCCGCCGTCATCAAGTACGAGCAGCTTCCCAAGCGGCTTGCCAAGGACAAACCCGAGGAGCAACAGCGGATCGAGCAGGAAGCCCTGGGCGACCTGCGAGCGCTCATAGCCAGGTTGGGATTGGCCGGGAGGGCACAGAGCGCCTCGGCCCGCGATTTCTCGCCGGTCCTGCCGATGGCTCACGAGTTCGAGATCCGCAAGCTCATCGAGCTTGGGCGGACCGACGAGGCGATCGCCAAGATCCAGAATTTCAAGAAGTCATTCCCCGAGCAGGCCAAGCAGCTCATCCAGTTGCTGGTCCAGCAGATTCAGGAGCAGATCATCCGGCTGGACAAGCGTCTCAAGACGGCCGTGACCCAGACCCAGGCCGATGAGATCCGCCAGTCGCTCGACCGCTACCAGACGGCCTACGTCAACTTCGCCAAGGACCTGTACCTCCCCGTGGCGGACAAGCCTCTCAAACTGCCCGAGTTGGAAGCCGCTCTGCGCGCTCTGCGGGACATGGAGCAGAAGCGCGATTTCGACGGCCTGCTGGCCCAGGCCCAGGGCATAGGCGCCCTGGCTGCCGATAACGCCCTGAAGCTCGAGGACCTCAAGGGCAGGGACGTGCTGGATAGCTGGATCTCGGGCGCAAAGGCGCCGGGCGCCAACCGCGATTCTATTTTGCCCGAGTTGGCCAAGGCCACGACAAACATGGTGCTGAACATCCGCGACGTGGTCCTGGAACGCTACGGACTCGTCCAGATGTACGCCGACTCGCTTCTGAACAGGGGCAAGGCCGAGCAGTTGGCCAAGCGGGACGAGCCGTCCAAGGCCGCCTACAAGGAAGCCATGGACCTGTTCAGGAAGTGCTTCGACCTTGACGATGCCTGCCGCAAGGACGAGGCTGACCGGCTGGCCAGGAAGTACAACCCGTTCATCGAGGACGCAAAGACCAACGCCAAGAGCATGGACGCGGTCGGCAAGATGGTCAAGACGTTCCGGGAGCAGTTGATAAACGCCGAGCAGGATCCAAACAAGTCTCCGGACCTCTCGGCGCTGGAGTACGCCGAGAAGTATCTCCGCGGCGCAGCCGATCAGGAGCAGGAGCGTCAGCGGCTGCCGCACGTGGTGGACGTGCTGGTTCGCGGGTGGGGGAACTTGCTGCGGACATTGCAGAACCAGACCACTGTTGACCACGTGAACATTATCGGAATGGCCCGGGCGCATCGTGGGCTGGGCAACTATGGCGAGGCAATGGCGCAGTATCGCCGTTACGCCGAGGGCATCCCCAGGGACAAGTTTCCCAGGATTTACTGGCATGCCGAACTGGAGCGGTGCCAGTGCAACCTGGAGGGCTACCTGAGCAGCGGCGAGGCCATGAAGAACCTGGCGGTCCAGATCAGCTCCCTGAGGGTCAAGGACAAGGAAATGGGAGGCCTGGCCGCCGAGTTTGAGCAGATAAAGAACATGGCGGCCGCCAAGGCTGTCCAGGCCGGCGCGAAGGGCAAATAATCCGGCGCCGGAAAGCATTGCCGGATGGATGTCTGAAAACCGGCAGTTGACGCAAGGTTGCCTGACACTATACTGGCGCGGACAAAACGGCGGCGTAGCCAAGCGGACCAAGGCGACGGATTGCAAATCCGTTATTCGTGGGTTCGAATCCCACCGCCGCCTGTTGATAGCCCTTAAGGCTTTTCTTCGAGGTGACTTATGCTGAAGTACGCGTATCCTTCCATCCTTTCCATCCTGTGCTGCCTTTTGCTGGTTTGCGGTTATTGCCTTGCCGAGAAAAAGCAGATCAAGCTCAAGAACGGCGAGACCGTCATTGGCGAGGTTGTCGAGCAGACTCCCGAAGGAATAAAAGTCAAGCGGCCCTTGGCGACTGTGTTCTACCCGAAGGACCAGATCGTCTCGATCGAGCCGCTATACGACGTTAAGGAAGATTACGCAGATCGTCTGTCCAAGCTCAAGAAGGACGACTTCGAGGGCCAGTTGGCACTTGGGCAGTGGGCCTTGGAGAACAAACTCTATACCGAGGCCGTCAAGCACCTCGAAGAGGCCGTGAAGCTCAAGGATGAGGATCGCGCCAGCCTGCTGCTTCGCCAGGCCAAGGCCAAGCTCGAGGAGGCCCGGAAGACTAATGAGACCCCCTCCAAGGGCGGCAGCGAGTCGGGGTCCTCCGCCGGCGGCGAGGGCGCGACGTTCAGCATGAAGAACATGGTCAGCGACGATGACATCCAGCGGATTCGCATGGCGGAACTTGCCGATGACGACCGGGTGACGGTCGAGCTTCGCAAGA
Organism: uncultured Planctomycetaceae bacterium; assembly: GCA_964402305.1. Lineage (GTDB taxonomy): Bacteria > Planctomycetota > Phycisphaerae > SM23-33 > SM23-33 > JAUWQU01. The sequence continues at coordinate 9,752 of CAYOBS010000033.1, forward strand.
ACGTGGTTGACGGGTTCCTGGACCAGGTTCGCGGGCAGGGCAAATTCGCGGAGAAAACCGCCGCCGCCGAGTTCCGCTCTTGGCAGCCCGTACGCCAGGCCAAGTACATCATCAAGGAAGTTGGCCCCGACGACCCGCTCAGAAATGACATCATCATCAAGTCGGACCCGGCTTCAATGCGCGAGTTCCGCTCGGGCGTCTGGCGGTGGATATCCACCAGTTGTGCCACGGCGGCCTGCCACGGCTCGGCCAAGGGCAAGGGCGGTCTGAAGCTCTGGAACGTTACCGGCCGAAACGACAACGTTGACTATACCAACTTCCTGATTCTCGACTCGTTCCACACCAAGGGCGACCTTCAGGTGATCCGGCGTGACGATCCGGCAGAGTCGCTGCTGCTGCAGTACGGCCTGCCGGACAACCAGGCCAAGCACCGTCATCCGAAGGAGAAAAGCCCGGCGTTTGCCAGCAGCAACTCACAGCTCTACAAGGTGACACTGGATTGGATTAAGTCTTTGAAGCGCCCGCTGCACCCGGAATACGGCCTCAAGAACCTTCCGCCGCACGTGATGAAGCGGATCGACCCGCTGTCCGGGCTGCACCCTTCGTCGGCGCCGGCGCCCAAGGAAAAGGCTCCCAAGGACGGCAAGGACAAGCCCGGCAAGCCTTGACAAGCCAGGCACCCCGCCGTTCTGAACCGTGCGGCTTTCCCGGCCGCGGCGAGGCTTTGGCGATGGAGCAGATTCAATATGCCTTCGTGGCCGTGCTGGTCGCCGTGCTGGTTGCCGCCAGCGTTTCTTTCGCGGTGATGGGCCTGGGCAAGGTTCTTCGGCGGCACCGGTTGGCTCGCGATGCTCACCAGCGCGGGCTGAGATTCTTTCCGGACGATCCTTACGACGTGCCGAGGCGCTACGCGGACTTTGCGGTGATATCTTCCGGCCACAGCCCGTGCGCAAACAACGTAACCGCCGGCGGGATAGCCGGCAGGACGGTGCGGGCGTTCGATTTTCGTTGCGAGTTGGGCCACGGCACTCGCAGGCTCACGCGGCGCTATAGCGTGGCGGTCGCCGAGACCCGCCTGAGCCAGCCGAGCCTGCTGATGTGGCACGCGGGCGATGGCGAATTGGCCCCGCTGGCGGCAAGGGATGTCCAGGGCCAGGTCGGGCAGTGGAGTTTCTGCGGGTCGCGGGAACTGGCCGAGACTGTCCAGGCCGTGTGCCGGCATCTCGGCTGCGCCCAGCCGAGCGTCGAGATTCGCGGCTCGGTCGTCCTGATAGCCGTGCCGGTGCGGCGGTCAATCCGCCAGTACGCCCTTGCCTTGGATGAAGTTTCGGGCATCATAGAGGCCCTGGACGGCTCCCGCGGCCCCAGGCTGCCCGTGGCCTGACCGCGGGCCGGGCCGGCACCCGGCGAGAATATCGCGTCGATGTTGTTGGACAAGTTGGATGCAGGCCGTTGCAAACGGCCCTGCGGCGTGTTAAAAAGTTAAAGTTGCTGGCGAGAAGCCACTGGCCGTGCCAATGCCGGTGCGGACATATTGGGAGAGGACATCGTGCAAAAGGACAAACGTTTCGCTTACGTCGCGCTGAGCCTGGCCTGCCTGTCCGCGGCGCTGCTTGCGGGATGCCGCAGCACCGCCAGCCCCCTGGCCGAGGCCACTGCCCGCGCCGGTCGGCTCTACGATAAGGCGTGCAGCCTGCTTAACGACACGCCCTACATGGTCCGCAAAGAGTACGCGCCCTTCGCCAAGCCGATCGAACTGCCCTCGGATCCCAATGCGGCGGCAAAGCTGGTCCAGCTTGCCGCGCCCGGGCAGATCAACCCGCAGGCCGACGAGGCGCTCAATGACGCCATCAAAGGATTGACCGAGGCCCTGGCCGGCCCCGGAGGCCAGCCGGAGCTCGACACGATCAACGCGCAGGTTATGCTGGCGCGGCTGTACGCTCTGCGCGGCTACCGCATGTCGCTCGAGGCCGGCCTGATGCGCCGCCAGGCATGGGACGTTGCCGGCCTGGTCGAAAGCGCGGCGGTCCGCATCAGCGGGCTGGGCAAGCGGATCGCCAGCTACGACCAACTCCTGAGCGTTACGGACGAGTCGCTCGGCAAGATGGCCGAGGCCGCCAGAACGCAGCAGTCGGCCGCCGATGCGAAGATCGCCAAGGCCAACAGGGAAATCGCGGACCTGGACAAGGAAGAGGCGGACCTGAAGGCCGCAAACGTCAAAATCTCCGAGGAGTCTCGAAAGCTTCTCGCTGACAGCCAGCTTGCCGACCCGGTCAAGGGCGTCGCGCTTTTCGACGAGGCCAAGACGAAGGAAGACCGGGCCGGCGTGAACTCCGCCCGCATCGCGCAGATCGACGAGGCCAAACTGACCCTCAAGTCGCAGTTGGTGGAGTTCGATGCGGTTCGGGCGGCGGCGGTCAATCAGGCGACCGTGGCCGGCGAGATGGCCACCGCCCGCCAGAAGAGCCGAGCCGAAACCGATCAGGCGCGGAAGGCCCAGGTTGACAAGTTGACCGAGGCACAGAAGCAGGCGGAGACGCTGGCGGGACAGGTCGTCGAGATATCCAAGGCCGCCGCCGCCGCCGAGGTCAAGGCCGCGGGCGACTACGGCAAGGCTATCGAAACCTACCAGGCCTACGAAAAAACCACGGAATCGCACGCCAAGGATCCCGACGCCGATGCCTTCCTCAAGCCCGACCCCGCCGTTATCGCGATGCTCGGCGACGTGCAAATGGCGCGAGCGGACCTCAGGGTCCAGGCCCTCCTGCTTCAGCAGCGCCTGCAAACCGTCGTCGCGGAAACCTCCGGGATATGGTCCGGCCTGCCGGTGCAGAACACCACGCCGGCAGTTATCGGGCAGATGAAGGACTACGTCCCCAATGCGGGCAAGATGATGAGGGAGGATGCCCAGCGCGACTTCAGTTGGGCCGCCAAGGCCTACGAGAAGGCCACAGGGGCGGTAAAGAACCCGAAGCTCAAGTGGGCCTATGTGCTCCAGCAGTCGGCCGCGAACGTGAGCCTCTACCGCCTGTCCGGCGACGCCGATGCCAAACAGAAGGCGACTGCGGCACTGGACTCCCTCGGCACACAGGAAACCTCGCCCCTGATCGCCCCGACGGCTGGCGAGTTCCGCAAGTTGCTGACCGGCCCGGCCCTGCTTGGCTCCGAGGCGTCGTCGGCCCCGGCGACCACCCAGCCCGCGCCGTGAGTTGGGCCGAGCCAGGCCCATACGCAATTCGCCCACGCACCACGCACCACCCATCGGCCCCGGCCGACGGGGCACACGCGCCCCGTATGATCCCAATAATCAGCCTCGGTCAAAATCTCTCTATGAGCGGCGTTTGCGCACGTGACTTCGATAACCGATTCAGCCTGCCATCGAGCGGAGCGGGGCGGTAGAATGCCATCCATGGTCTTTCAGACATGGTGGAGTGGTTTACCGCGGGTGAAACGATGTTCGATACCGAAGACTCAACAAGGAGAATCGTCGCCATGAAGAGAATGCTTTGCCTCAGTCTTCTGCTCGTTTGGCTTGCATCGCCGTTGTATGCCGAGGGGACGAAGTCGGTTCGACTGGTGCTTCCGCCGAAGCCTGGCCCGGTGGTCGAGAACATCGGGCGGGTGTTCGCCCGTCAAATCCAACAGCGGTGCGAGGCCAGAGTTATCACGGTGGGTGATGCGCCGCTGACGGTGGAATTGGCGATTGCGCCCGGCATTGGCGCCGAAGGTTTCCGGATCGAAGACCGCCCCGGCGGTGGCGTGCGGATCGTGGGTAACGACGAGCGGGGACTGCTCTACGGCGTGGGCAAGTTCCTGCGGGCCAGCCGCTACGACCAGGGCGGATTCAGCCCCGGCTTGTGGCGCGGCACTTCCGTGCCGCAGAAACCGATTCGCGGCATCTACTTCGCCACCCACTTTCACAACTTCTACCACGACGCGCCCGTCGAGGAGGTCCAACGTTACGTGGAAGACCTCGGGCTGTGGGGATACAACGTACTGGCCATGTGGTACGACATGCGATATGCCGGGAACGGCCATGACGACCCCACGGCGGTTACTTTCCGCGTGCGCCTTCACGCCATCGGCGAGGCGGCCAAGCGGCTTGGTCTGGATGTTGCTCTGATCATGATGGCCAACGAATCCTATCAGAACTCTCCGGCCGCTTTGCGAGCGGATGCCGGCGGCATGCGGGGCGCGGTGTATCCGTGGAACATTTGTCCGAGCAAGCCCGAAGGCATGAAATACATCCTGGAGGTTCTCGGTCAAGAGTTCGATTGGGCGGCCGATCTGGATCCGCGCTACGTTATCTTGTGGCCATACGATGCGGGCGGTTGCGGCTGTACGCAGTGCCGCCCCTGGGGGAGCAACGGTTTCCTGAAAGCCGCGGAGCCGGTGGCGGCGCTGGCCCGCAAGAAACTGCCCGGGGCGAAGATTATCCTGTCGACGTGGTTCTTCGACGAGGGCGAATGGCAGGGACTGGGCAAGGCATTTGCCGCAAAACAGCCCTGGGCCGACTACATTCTGGCCGAAGGGACGACGCGCCCCATGCCCGGCCAGTTGCCGATGGTCGGGTTTCCCGAGATCAGCATGCACGAGACGTTTCCCTGGGGCGGCTTCGGGGCCACGCCGCTGACGGGCCGCGCGCAGCAGCAGTGGAACGCCGTCAAGAAGCACAGCAGCGGCGGTTTCCCATACTCTGAAGGCATCTACGAGGACATCACCAAGGTCGTGTTGAGCCAATTGTACTGGAACGACCTGCCCGCGGCCCAGACGCTGCGGGAATACGTCGCCTTCGAGTATTCGCCAGAGGCGGTCGACGAGATACTGAAGGTCATCGCCACGCTGGAGCGGAATCATCATATGCGATGGTGGCCCGGCGAGTTGGAGGGCGTGAAGCTGGACCTCGACTGGTTCCCCTCGCGCGGGGCGAAACCGCGGGCCGACCCAGGCGCGGAAGACGCTTACACGGCCGTGCAGCGCGTGGATGCCAAGCTGACGCCCCAAGCCCGCCAGTCTTGGCGTTGGCGGCAGCTCTATTTGCGTGCATTGCTTGATGCCGAGTTGAAGGCTAACGGCGGCAAGCCGAATGATCGCTGCAAGGAGGCCTTTGCAGAACTGATCAAGATCTATCACGCGGAGAACGCCAACCCTGCCGTCCGCCCGCCTATCCCCTCGGAGAAGCCCTTGTCAACTTCCGCATCAGGAGTCATACTGTATGAATAACCGATGGCGGCATCGGCTCGATTGAGCCCGGCTGTGGTCGTCGGATCAGGGCGGCGCCGAATGCGTAAGTATGCGAATAAGTCCATGGAGGCGCTGGCCGCGGAACTGACCGCTGGTCTCAAGAGACTCCGCAAGGGGTATGCGGACGCGGCCGAGGGGCTGATCGAGATTCTCGACGAGGACCGGGAGTATCCTTACGAGTTCGTCGTCTATCGCCTGACGGGCTATCGCCCGCCGTCGGGCGTCGGGGGCGAGCCAATGCCGTACAAGTCGCTGCGGATGGACCTGCTTCTGCTCATCCTTGACATCTGCGACAGCATGAATCTGTCCACGGACGACTACCACGAGAGCGTCTACGACTCACCGGCGCTGGCGCACAGGTTCAACGTCTCGGCCAAGACGGTCCAGCGCTGGCGCCGCGGCGGGCTTGTGGCCAGGCGGCTTGTCTTTCCGGATGGGCGGCGGCGCGTGGCGTTCCTGGAAAGCTCCGTGCGCCGCTTCGCGCACGACCGGCGAGGTCAGGTCACGCGGTCAGGGCGGTTCACGCAGATGACGGAGGACCAGCGGCAGGACATTATCCGCCGCGCCCGGCGGATGGCGGAGTTCTGCCCGTGCAGCCTCAGCGACGTGGTGCGGCGGGTCGCCGGGCGGACCGGCAGGGCCAAGGAGACCATCCGCTACACCATCCACAAGCACGACGCCGAGCATCCGGAACAGGCAATCTTCCCGCGGCTTGCCAGAAGGCTTGGCGACCAGGAGAAGCTCGCCATCTACCGCGGTTTCCTGCGCGGCGTGCCGGCCCAGGTGATCGCGGGGTGGTATCACCGCACCCGGGGCAGCGTCTATCGGGTTATCAACGAGATGCGAGCCCAGCGCCTGATCGAGCGCCCGATACGGTACGTCCACAACCCGCAGTTCGACCTGCCGAATGCCGACGAGCAGATCATCAACTCGGCCGCGGGCGATGGCCCCGCCGGCGAGCAGGCATCGGACGAGTTCGCCCACGCCGACGATATGCCCAAGAGCCTGCCGCCTTACCTCAAGGCGCTCTACGAGGTCCCGCTGCTGTCGGCGGAGCGGGAACGCGACATGTTTCGGCTGTACAACTACCTCAAGTACAAGGCCGACAAACTCCGCGGCAAGCTGGACGTCAACCGCATCCGCACCTTGCAGCTTCGCGAGATAGAGCAACTTCTGCTCCAGGCCAACGTGGCCAAGAACAAGATCGTCCGCGCCAACCTCAGGCTGGTCGTCTCCATCGCCAAGAAGCACGTTGGCGGCGCGCAGAACCTCTTCGAGCTCATAAGCGACGGCAACGTCTCGCTGATGTTGGCGGTCGAGAAGTTCGACTACTCCCGGGGCAACCGCTTCTCGACCTACGCCTCGTGGGCGATCATCCGCAATTTCGCCCGATCCGTGCCGCGGGAACGCTATCAACTCGACCGTTTCGCCACAGGCCACGACGGGATCCTCGACGTCGCCGCCGGCATGCGGACTTACGACCCTAACGGCGTCAACCCGTCGGAACTGCGCGAGGACATCGACGCCGTCCTGGCTCAACTAAAGCCGCGGGAACGGGCCATACTTATCGAGCATTACGGCCTGGACGAGCGCGGCCAGCCGGTTACGTTCGACCAGCTCGGGCGCCACATGGGCATCTCCAAGGAGCGAGTCCGACAGATCGAAATCCAGGCCCTGAAGAAACTCCGCGGCATACTTAGCCCAAAGAGGGCGGACCTGATGTGGTGAAAAGAAGGTAGTAGGTAGTAGGTAGTAGGGAGTAGGGAGTAGGGACTAGGGAGTAGGGAGTAGGGAGTAGGGAGTAGGGAGTATGTAGTAGGTAGTAGGGAGGAAAAGAAAAGCCTGAAGCCCAGGGATAGCAATCCCCGGGTGCAGCGATCCGCGAAAACGAGGAACCAACCGCTCGCGCGGTGCGTCAAACGAGCAGAGCGATAAGAGGCATATGCCATGAATCGATGGAGTCTATACGTGGTAGGGATGGTGGTGGCGGCAGGGTTTGTTTTTGGGGTCGTGCTTGGCAATGGATTCTTGCAATCGGCGCCCGCTGGCGCCGCCGTGGGCGCGGTAAACTACAAAGACAAGCGGGCCATGGCCGGCGGCGCCAACGCGCCCGGCCAAGCAGC
>CAYOBS010000034.1:0-16978 GCA_964402305.1 uncultured Planctomycetaceae bacterium
CGGAGGGCCTTACGATCCCCAGGCCCGCTCGGTCCGGGTTCTCGGCCGGCCGGTCTGCCGGCTTGCGTTTGCAGGCCTCACGGCGCTCGCCGTCGAGTTCCAGCAGCGGGTCCCGCCAGAGCAGCCCACCCGCCAGAGCGGCCGCGATGCGCCTGCCGATGCCCGCCGCAAGGCCCGCGATGACAATCACCGCCAGCAGCACCAGCACCTCCAGCGCCATCCGCCAGTACAGCAATTGCATCGAGTCCTGCTGCTGCCACAGCAGCGAGCGAATTCGCGGCGAGCGGAGGCTAAGCCCGCCGAGTGCCATCGCCAGGGCCAGTATCGCGGTCTGAGGCCTGGCCGTAACCGTGATCGCGCCGCACGCAACGCCCAGCACACAGGCAAAGCCGATCAGCGCGAAAAGGTGCGCGTCCTGCCCGCCGGCCAGGAAGCATAGCGGCAACTCCGGGTCGCCGGGGATCAGCAACGGCCAGACAAACCAGTAGACAACCGCCGCCGCCGCCAGGGCCGCGACCTGGAACTCCAGCTTCTCCAGAAAGTGAGTCTGTCGATGCGTCATAGGGAAGTAGGCTACAGGCTACAGGCTACAGGCTACAGGCTACAGGCTACAGGCTACAGGCTTCTGACTTCTGCCTTCTGCCTTCAGACTTCAGACTTCAGACTTCTGCCTTCAGACTTCTTTCTCTTCGTCATGTCAGACTGCTCTCGACATCGCTTAATCGCGGCCATATCATCCACGACCGCTGAATCATGCCGCACGAAGGCGGCTATAGTACCTTGAAACATTGTCGAAGGCAAAGAAATGGGCAGTTCGGTCATAGAGAAAATTACAGCCCGTGCAATCCGGGCCTCCAAGCGCATCATCCTCCCGGAGAGTAACGACAGTCGAGTGCTCAAAGCCGCGCAGGAAATAACCCGCCTGGGTTACGCTCGCGTGATACTGCTGGGCTCCCGCCAGAGGATCGAAGCCGACGCCGTCCGCCTCGGCTTGTGCCTGGCCGGGGTGGAGATTATCAGCCCCGACGACGACCCCGCGAGGGAAACGTACGTCGAGCGGCTTTACCAACTCCGCAAGGCCAAGGGCATGACGCGCCAGCAGTCGGCCAAGCTGCTCGAAGTGCCCGTATACTACGGCGGACAGATCGTGGCCGCCGGCCTGGCCGACGGCATGGTCGCCGGCAGCATGTGCCCCACGGCCGACACCATCCGCGGCAGCCTGTGGTCGGTCGGCACCGCCCCCGGCTGCCGGACCGTATCGAGCTGCTCGATCCTGCAGACCATCATCCCGGAAGTCGGCGTCGACGGGGCCGTGATCTTCGCCGACACCGGCGTGATACCCGAGCCGACGGTCGAGCAGCTTGCCGACATCGCCATCCATGCCGGCGATTGCTGCCGGAACCTGCTGGGAGTCGAGCCGCGCGTGGCCATGCTGAGCTTCTCGACCAAGGGCTCGGCCCACGGCCCGGCGGTCCAGGCCGTCATCGACGCGACCAGGCTCGCCCAGGCGAAGCGCCCGGACATGAAGATCGACGGCGAGCTCCAGGCCGACGCGGCAATCATCCCGGCGATCGCCAAGGCCAAGGACGGGGCAAGCGAAGTGGCGGGCAGGGCCAACGTGCTGGTATTCCCAAACCTGTCGGCGGGCAACATCGCCTACAAGCTTGTCGAGCGCTTAGGCAGGGCCATTGCGCTGGGTCCGCTGCTGCTGGGCCTGGCCAAGCCCATCAACGACCTGTCCCGCGGATGCAGCGTCGAGGACATCGTCCTGATCGCGGCCATTACCGCCGTGCAGGCGGATGCGGCGGGTCCGGAGTAGAAAACGGCGGAACCAGGAACCTGGAACCAGGAACCTGGAACCAGGAACCTGGAACAAGGAACAAGGAACTGCATCGGGGGAACCAAAGTAGAAAACGGTAAAACCCGGTCTTGGGAACCTTTTCCTGGTTCCCAATTCCAGGCTCCGGGTTCCCGGTTCCGCTGTTATCTGTTCCTGGTTCCGCCGTTCGCTTTTCCGGGCTACCGGCTACCAACGGCCTTCAGGCCGTCGACCCACTCCTGGATCCTCTTGAGCCTCAGGGCCTTGGCCTCGGCGAGGTCGTAGCCGGTGAGCTTGGGTGCTATCTGGACGAGGATATCGACGATGGCCTTCTCGGCCACGGGGTTTGGCTGGGCGCCGGCGACGACTGTTCGGAGTGCTTCGACCAGCGGTCCGACTGCCCGGTCGCCCATCGCCTTGAGCTCGGCCGCGGCGGTCTTGCCGGTTGTAGCGTCGGCCGATTGCAGTTGGGCCGCGAGCTGCTCGACACGGGCGCGGTCTACCGCAAGCTGGCGGGCCTTGGCATCGTCGAGGATCTTCTGGAACGACGCTGCCTGGGCTGGGCTAAGACGCGAGGACAACTGTCGGATCACTTCCCCGGCCAACATGATGGCCGGAGCATACTTCCCGTCAGCCATGAGCTCGCCGATCCTCTTTTCGACCTTTTCCAGCACGCCGGGGAACTCGCCCTCCCGGGCGGCATCAGCCATGGCCTTGAAGATCAATGGGTCGTTGGCCTTCAGCAGGGCATTGACCCATTCGAGGTAGACCTCGCGGGCCTCGGGCGACTTGCCGGCCTGGCAGGCGGCGTAGGCCTGGCCAAGCAGCGGCGCGGCCTCGGCCGGGCGCGAAGCGGCGAGCAGGTCGAAAGCCAGTTTCCGCGACGCCGCGGGCCATTGGTTGTTCTTGGATGCGCGAAGGCTCGCGACGAGCATCTGGCGCAGGGTGATCCGCTGGCTGACGGCGTCCTGGCGATCGGCCAGGGCGTCGCAGACTCCGGCAAGGGTCTGGGCGTCGGCCTTGGCGAGTATGGCCATGGCGACGGTCCATGCCTTTTCGCGGACGGTGGCGTCGGGTTCGACGGCGGGTTCCGTTCGCTTGAGGACCGTCTGGAGGTCCCGAGCGCCGGCGATCAGGCCCAGGGCGTCAAGGACTGCCTGGCGGACGCCGCGGTCGTCGTCGCCGGCCAGGCCCGCCACCGCGTCGGTGAGCTCCGGCTTGCGGAATTGCGCCAAGCCCTTGACGCCCGCCAGGCGGACCGTGGCGGCGGCATCCGCCAGGGCGCTTCTCATCGCCGGAATGAAATTCTCGTCGGCGATCGTGCCCATCGCCGTCAGCAGCGCCTCTCGCAGGGCTGGCCCGTAGCCGTTGACGGACGATGAACTGCTGTCGGCGTACCGGGCAAGGAGCACCTTTACTGCCAGGTCGTGAATTGCCCCCTCGAGCGGGGCCGCCAGGGCCACCCGTGCCAGCGCAGCGGCGGCCGCTGCCGCGACGGGCGCGTCCTTCGAATCCACTTCCTTCAGGACCGGTCCGACGACCTTGGGGTCTTTCAACTGTCCCACGGCCGTCAGGAGCCCCTGCTTGACCTCGGGTATCTCCTCGACCTTCAGCCTGCCCAGCAGCAGGTCGGCGGCGTTGGGATCGCCAAGGTTGGCCTCCAGCAGGGCCGTGGCGCGGCGAATCCGCGCATCGCCGTCGGCCAGCATCGCGCAAAGCTGGCTGAGGATATCCTCGGACAACTCGGTGCTGGTCGATACGCGGCGGTCGGTGAGCCTTACTCCCACCAGCCTGACGTCGGGCAGAGGGTCCTTCAGAAAACCGATCAGCAGCTTGTTCTGCATTGCCGCGGGCGTCGCGGCATAATAGTCCATCATGGCCGCGGCCAGGCGGGTTTTAAGCTCGGTGTTCTCATCTTCCAGGCGGGTCTTCTCGCGGGCGAGGCTTTCAGCCAGGTCCGCCAGCCACGCCGAGGCGGGCTTGGTCTTGTTCTGCGACCACCACTTCTTCCATTTCTTCGGATCGCCGGCAAAGTCGCGAATGTTGGTGAGTTTTGCCAGGCTCTCCGCCGCGGCGTTTCTAATGGCCAGGTCATGGTTGTCAACGAGTTGGATAAGCACGTCGACGGCCTGGCGGTCCAGCACCCGCTGCAAAGCGGAGATAGTCACCAGCCGGACCGTCTTGTCAGCCTTTTCATCCTGTGCAATGGCCAGGAGCTTGTCGGCAACACCGCCGGTCCTGTAGGCCGCAAGCGCCCTTGCCGCCGCCGGCCGCACCGTAGGCTCGGTCCCGGTCAGCATCGCCATCAGCGGCTCGACGAACATCTGCTGCCCGGTTCCCCGCGAGGCGATTGCCTCGGCGACGGCGATCTGGCCCATTCGATTGGCGGGGTCTTCGAGAAACTTGCGAAGTGCCTCCGCCGCTTGGGGATAGCTGCGGCTCAGAAGCAACTCGGCGGCCTCAACCTTTGTCTTGGCCGCGCGGGAGGCATCCACGAGCTGGCCGGTAAACATCCGCAACTCGAGTTCCTGCTCGCCCGTCAGGCCGGCCCCGGCCGCCTGGGCTGTCAGCGCCGCCGTGGCGGCCAGCCACAGCATGCACCAAGCCGTCAATCGGACTATCCTTGTCGCTGAGGCCATTATCGACAGTCTACCCTCTCGCCGCCCCGTCTAGTGCGAAGAAGTAAACATCCGCCCACCCTACCAGTCAGACGCTCACAAATGCCATAATGTTCGCGCATCCGGGCCTCTGGATAGACAAACGCCCAGGATATTCAAAAGCGTTCAAAAAACGCCCCGGCCGGCGCGAAAAAGCGCCCGGGAACCTTATCGGCACGCCGTGGCTTCGGGAATCAGCCTTTGCTCTGAAAAGAAGGTTTTAGCTCATAGCTCTTAGGTCTTAGGGTGGCAGAGCCATAATCGTGCCCTTGCCGCCAGCCAGAATCTTCCGCTGGCGATCCCTAGGACCTATGACCTTTTTTCATGTTCTCCGGCCGCCATGCCCTGTTTGACACGCGCCGGCAGCATACGTTAGCATCCCGCGTCGGAAGGTTCTCATTGCATTGACTTTTGCTCGTGGTAGGATACGCCCCATGACCGACCCTGCCAGTTCGATGACGTACCGGGACGCCGGAGTGGATATCGACGCCGGAGACGAAATGGTCGAGCGGATCAAGCCGCTCGTCCGCCGGACATTCACTCCGCGCGTCATGAACCTCTACGGCGGATTCGCCGGGCTATTCCGCCTGGATTACAATGAGAAGCTCTTCAAGCGCAACTACAAGGAACCCGTCCTGGTCGGCTGTACCGACGGCGTGGGAACCAAGCTCAAGGTCGCCTTCCAGGTCGGCAAGGTCGATACGGTCGGCATCGACCTTGTGGCCATGAACGTCAACGACCTGATCTGCGCCGGGGCCGAGCCGCTGTTCTTCCTGGACTACCTCGGCGTGGGCAAGCTGGACCCCGCCCGCGTGGCCGAGGTCGTCAAGGGCGTGGCCGACGGCTGCATCCAGGCCAACTGCGCCCTTCTGGGCGGCGAGACGGCCGAGATGCCGGCATTCTACAAGCCCGACGAATTCGACATGGCCGGGTTCGCCGTCGGCGTCGTCGAGCGCGATCGGATCATCGACGGGGCCAACGTTGAAGTCGGCGACCTCGCCATCGCCCTGGCGTCCGACGGGCTTCACTCCAACGGCTACGGCCTGGCTCGCCGCGTGCTGCTGGAAAAGGCCGGATACGACGTAAACGACCGCCCGCCCGAGCTCGAGGGCCGGTCGATCGGCGAGGAGATGCTCAGGCCCACGCGGATTTACGTCAGGCCGGTGCTGGACATCCTTGGCCGCTACCGGGTCAAGAAGGTGGTCAAGGCCCTGGCCCACATAACCGGCGGCGGGCTGCCGGGCAACCTGCCTCGCGTGCTGCCGGACGGGCTTACGGTGCGGGTGAAGCGCAACAGTTGGCATACGCCGCCTATCTTCGACCTCATCGCCGCCAAAGGCCCCGTCGACTCGCTGGAGATGTCGCGGGTGTTCAACATGGGCGTGGGATTCGTCATGATCGTGGCGCCGACGTTCGCCAAGCCCATTATGGACCGCCTCTGCCGGCTTGGCGAGCGATGCTGGGTGCTGGGCAAGGTCCGAAAGGGCGGCCCGAACTTGACGTGGGCGTGAGCTACCTTTCTTTCTGGCGGAACTTGCTTTGCCCTCTGTCAGGCCAATTTACAGGGCTTTATTGCGGATTGCGCCCCGGCGCGCCGGGACAATCCGCAATGGCGACCGCAATCTCGCATCACGACATCGATGTCAAGACAACGTGTCGCTTCTACCAGAAAGTCAGGTCGCTCACATGTGGGTGTAATTTTCGCATAAACCCCTTGACCGGACCGGGTCTAAAGAGGTAACTTACCTCGCTCTGTAGGCTTGGCGGAGAGAGTCCGTGCTCGGATTCCGCCGGGGCCCGCGGAAAGAGTGTCTGGGAATCGTGTAAGGTTTTGATGCGTTTCGAAACCCCTGGATAAGCTAAGGCAATGCCCGGGTGCGGATGCATGAATCCGCGCCAACCAGCGGAGGTGCAGGCTTGGCGACAGAGTTGACAAAAGAACTGATCGACGCCGGAATACATTTCGGGCACCGCATCAGCCGGTGGAACCCGAAAATGAAGCCCTATATTTTCGGCAAACGGAACCTGATTCACATCATCGACGTCAAGGAGACGCTTCGCGGCATCCTTCTTGGCCGCAAGTTCCTCTCGCAGGTGGCCGCACGGGGCCTGGACGTGCTGTTCGTCGGCACCAAGCGGCAGGCCCGCAAGTCGGTCGAGGAAAACGCCACGCGCATCGAGATGCACTGGGTTAACGACCGCTGGCTGGGCGGCACGCTGACGAACTTCCGCGAGATTCGCAAGCGCGTCGGCCGGCTGGACCAGCTCGAGGCGCTCGATGCCGAGGGCAAGCTGGACCAGTACTCCAAGAAGGAAGGCGCGTCGCTTCGCCGCGAGATGCGCAAGATCCGCCGAAACCTCGGCGGCCTTCGGCGGATGACCAAACATCCCGGCGCGCTGGTGATTGTCGACCAGCGCCGCGAGATCATCGCCGTCCGCGAGGCCAGGAAGATGGGAATACCCGTCATCTGCCTGCTGGACACCGATAGCGACCCTGACATGGTGGACATCGCAATCCCCGGCAACGACGACGCCATGCGGGCCATTGAACTGGTGATCAGGACCCTTGCCGACGCCGTGGCCGAGGGCGTCGGGGCTCGCGGCAAGGCCGAGGCCGAGGCCGAGTCCGACGAAGCCGCCAAGCGGCGCCGCAGCAGCAGGCCGACCACCGCCCGCGCCAGCGAAAAGGGCGAGGTCGCCGCGCCAGTTGAAGGGCCGCAACCGCAGCCCCAGCCCGCCGAGACGCGGGCCCAGGCGCCCGCCGAGACGATGCCCGTCGAGGGCGAGACGGCGCAAGCGTAGTGCGGTTCAGGTCCGGCCTCATTAACGTGCAAAACCGCGGCGCGGCAGAAGAACTCGCCGCGCCGCTTTCTTGAAATCACCAAACAACGCTAAAAAACGCCAAGAAACGCTAACGATCGAGGATGAACGATGGCAGAGATAACCGCCGCAATGGTCAAGACCCTGCGTGAACAGACCAGCCAGGGCATGATGGAATGCAAGAAGGCCCTCCAGGAGGCCAATGGCGACGTGGAGGCCGCCAAGGACATCCTTCGCAAGAAGGGCCTGGTAAAGGCCGAGAAGAAGGCCGACCGCGCCACCAGCGAAGGCATGATCGGCATCAGGAAGCTCGATGGCGCCGCCGTCATGGTCGAGGCCCGCTGCGAGACCGACTTCTGCGCCCGAAACAACGAGTTCCAGGCCATGCTGGCCAAGCTCATCGACCAGGCCGCCCAGCAGCCGGCGGGACCCATCACCGCCACCGACGCCATGAAGGGCGCCGTCCAGGCCGCCCTGGCAAAGATCAGCGAGAACATGAGCTTCGCCCGCGGGATCAAAATCGCCGCGCCGCGCATCGGCACCTACCTCCACCATAACAAGAAGGTCGGCGTCGTCGTCGGCGTCGAGGGCGAAATCTCCGACGAGACCCTCAGCGACCTGTGTATGCACATCGCCTTCGCCGATCCCATGGGCATCAATTCCGCCGACGTCCCGGCCGAACTGGTCGAGAAGGAACGACGGTTCGCCCGCGAGGAGGCAATTGCCTCCGGAAAACCGGCCGAGATTGCCGAAAAGATGGTCGAGGGCAAGATCCGCAAGTTCCTTGCCGACCGAGCCCTGGTCGAGCAGTTGTTCATCCGCGACGACAAGAAGAAGGTCAAGGATATCCTCGGCAAGGCGAAGGTCGTCGCCTTCGCGAGGTACGCGGTCGGCGCATAAGACACGGCGAAAAAAAAGATTACCACAGAGGCACAGAGGCGCAGAGGAAAGAAAGAAGAAGAAGAAACAACAGCATTTGAAGGGGATTACATGGACCTGCCTGCCGGCAGGCAGGTTAAAGGATTACATGGATTAAGAAACTTATATATGCTTCTATCCATGTAATCAAATAATCCATGTAATCCCCCTCTAAAGCTTCTTTTGTTTCTTTTCTCTACGGCCTCCGCGCCCTCCCAACGGGACCGTGGGTCTGCGATGAGAGACGATATGACCGCCCAGTCAAAGTACAAGCGGGTGCTGCTGAAGCTATCCGGCGAATCGCTCTGCGAGCCCGGCCGAGGCGGAATCCAGGCATCGGCCGTCGACGCGGCGGTCGACGAACTGCTGCCCGCTTTGGAACTGGAGGTGCAGGTCAGCCTGGTCGTCGGCGGCGGCAACCTTTTCCGCGCCCGCGACCTGGCCGGCGACCCGAACATCCTTCGCGTCACTGCCGACTACATGGGCATGCTGGGCACCGTGATGAACGCCCTGGCCCTGCGGGACGCCATAGAGGGCCGCGGCAGGCAGGCCGTCGTCATGAGCGCCATTCCCATGCCGACCGTCTGCGAACCGTTCAACCGCCGCGAGGCCGTCGGGCACCTCCAGGCCGGGCGGGTCGTCCTGTTCGCCGGCGGCACGGGAAGCCCGTTCTTCACGACGGACACCACCGCCGCACTGCGGGCAAGCGAGATAGGCGCCGACCTTCTGGTCAAGGCCACCAAGGTCGACGGCGTCTACGACTGCGACCCGATGACCAACCCAGGCGCCCGCAAGTACGACCGGCTTACTTACGCCCAGGCCTTGCAGCAGGGCCTGGCGATCATGGACCAGGCCGCGCTGGCGCTGTGCTCGGAAAACCGCATTCCGCTGGTGGTATGCCGGCTGATGGACGCGGGCAACCTGGTCAAGGTACTCACAGGCCGGCACGTCGGAACCCTCATCACCGCGTGATGAGGGTGGTAGCCGGTAGCCGGTCCCGGCGCGCCGGAACCGGCTACCGGCTACCGGCTACTGAACACGAGCATGGAGCACGACCATGGCGATAGATGAAGTCCTACTGGACATTGAAGAGAAGATGGAGACGGCCGTCGATTACCTCCGCAAGGAGTTCCGCGGAATACGGACCGGGCGGGCCTCGACCGGGCTTGTCGAGCACGTGAAAGTGGACTACTACGGCTCGCCGACGGACCTGAGGCAGTTGGCGACGATTTCCACGCCCGACGCTACAATGATCATTATCAAGCCGTTCGACCCGTCGTCCCTGAAGGACATCGAAAAGGCGATCTACACCAGCGGGATCGGCATTACCCCAATGACCGACGGCAAGCTGATCCGCCTGACGGTGCCGCCCCTTTCGACCGAGCGGCGAAATCAGATCGCCGGGCAGCTAAAGAAGATGGCCGAGGCCGCCCGCGTGACCGTCCGCAACGCCCGGCGCGACGGCAACAAGGAAATCGACCGCCAGGAAAAAGCCGGCGAGATGACCGAGGATGACGCCCGAAAGGCAAAGGATCAGGTCCAGAAGTTGACCGACGACTACGAAAAGAAGGTCACCGACAACCTCGACGCCAAGACCACGGAGATCCATGAGTCGTAGCTCTCTGACCTCTGCTGTCTCGGCTGCACTGCCGGGACTTTCTTTCAGGCAACCTTTCAGGCAACTTGGACTTGTACAAACGGGCCTCGCCGACGCCCCCACCGGCTGGTCTCTTGCGTGATATGGGGGAGTAGCTCAACAGGCAGAGCAACGCCCTTTTAAGGCGTAGGTTCTGGGTTCGAGTCCCAGCTCCCTCAGTCGAGAGAAGTAGTTAGTAGGTAGTAGATAGGGAGTAGGCGTAAGAAGGGACCGGCTCCGCTGCTGATTGGCAATGCCTGTCCATTTTTCGAGCCCCTCCATCGCCGTGCTTGACTGGCCGACGTAGTAAGTTATACTGTTCGCACCCGTAACGCCGGAACTTTTCCGGCTGGGAGCCGCCAGCATTCGGCCCCATCGTCTAGCGGTCTAGGACACCGGGTTTTCATCCCGGCAACAGGGGTTCGAGTCCCCTTGGGGTCATTCTTTGCGAGCCGGCGCAATCGTGCCGGCTCGCGTGCATACAGGGCACGCCGTCAGGTCCGTCAGAAGGCAGATCGGGCATATTCCTCGACTCGAACATGGAATTCCTGCCAGCCATACTGTCGGCGGGCTGCGTCTTTCTTAAGGATGCAACAATGCTACTGTGGGATCCACGACAACATACGGATGAGGACAACCTAAGATGGAGTTGGCTGCGCGCCGTTGAATGGGGACGTTGGCCCCTTTTCGTCAGTCAGCCAATAGCGCCAATCTTATTCCTCTTCTTCCCCTGGTATTGGGTAGCAATTGGAGCTTTTCTAGTCAACTTGCTCTGGGCGGCGATACGCTACGCCTTCGTTGACGCAGGGCTCGCCTCAATAGGAGCGCTTCTGGTCCTGCTCAAGTGGCCTGTTTGCATTGGAATGGGCATTGTTTTTGCTTGCAAGGGAGATTATCCATCTGCTGCAATTTCGGCGCTCTGGCCAATTGTGGTAATACCCCTTGGCCTGTTCACTCCTACCATGATAGGGCCACTTCAGGAAAAGTTCATGCGAATCCTGGGTTACGAGAAGCGGGAATAAGGGCAAAGTGAACTGATAGCGGAAGTCACCAGTACCCTCCTGCCATCAGCCTACTGCTTGTCCTGCGTGGCCTTCAGAAAAGCGGCGATCTCGGCTTCCAGCGAGCCGAGAACGGCCTCAACGTCCCGGACCTCATTTGCCATCCGGTCCCAGCAGAGCTGGAATGGATACGCGTGGCGGAAGAGGTGTCGGAACTCCAGATACTTCACCAGTCGGTCGGCCAGTTCAGGCGACAGGACTGCCGGCCGATCCACTCCCGGCCTGGTCATTTGCGCAAGCAGCGTCTTGTGCCACCCCTCTTGCCGGGGCAAGTCCTCTCCCAACTCCAGGGCCACCCGCTTGAAGATGTTTTCCACGCCGTTGTAGAATCCGTGCAGCATCGCACCCAGAGCCGAAACCTCGATCCGGTCCGGCGGGGTGGCCTCGCATTTGCGCAGCAAGGGCCGATGATCCACCAGAAGCTGGTTGAGCATCTCCCGCTCCACCGCGATCTGCTTTCGCAACTTACGCCACACGCTGAAGTTCTCCTTCCTCCCGCAGATAGCGAGTGAAGGGGTTGTCATCGTCCAGGTCGATAAGGTCCAGTTCGCGTTCGCGCCCCAAGGCGTCGGAGGCCCTGACCAACGCCGCGATGAAGACCCCCGGCGGCAGGCCCACGACAGCCAAGTCCACGTCGGAGCCTTCCCGCATCGTTCCGCCGGCGGCCGAACCGAAGATGTAGACCTCCCGCGCGCCGAAATCCTTGAGAACCGCCGCCGCACGCTCAATCGCCTTGCGAAGCTCATCATCCATTTCCGCACCTGCCTTCGAAGTCGTCACGAGGCCTGGTCTGCCGACATGAGTATGCCGAAGGCGGACGCCGTTAGCAAGCATGGCCACGCAACCGATATACAGAGGGCATGCGCGGGAGATGAGCACGCCAGAGGCCGCTCGCCTACTCGCCTGCCGGGCCTGTGCCGTTGCCGCCGTTGTTCCTTCGCCGCGCCATGCTACTGCTTGCCCTCGATGGCCTTGACCTGAAACTCCTGATTGGCGTCGAAACGAAACTCCATGAGTTCAATCCACAGATTGCGCAGATTTCGCAGAGGCAGAAACAACGAACCGCTTGTACTCGAGTGACGGCGCCCCAAAGTTCATAAGGAGGCCGACTTCGTGTCCAGTGGCCTTCAGGTAATTGATGATCTGCGCCTCTTCGACGCCGCCCAACTTGGCCAAAGCCTTCAACTCAACTATTACTTCTTGGTAGCAAATGAAATCTGCACGATAGGAGGTCGCCAATTGGCGGCCCTTGTACAAGACCGGCAATTCGACCTCTCGCTGGAATGGAATGCCGCGGAGAGAGAATTCGATGGCCAATGCCTCCCGATATACCGCCTCCAGAAACCCACACCCCAATTGCCTATGCACTTCCATCGCCGCCCCGATGATGGCATAAGTTCGTGGGTCTCTCTTCGTTTGGTCGTTCATCTTCATCTGTGTAATCTGCGCAATCTGCGGATCAAACTCGACGGCCTTGAGCCGTATCGCCCTTGCTCCGAATGCGGCCGAAGCTTTCGTTGTCCCGCAAGCGGTCGAAGATAATCCCCGAAAGCTCCTTCTCAGAATGGGTAAGCCTCTTGCGGGCACTGACTCGCTCGGCCTCAATCAGACGCTTCTCAATGACCTCCTGCTTGCGGGTCTGAACGGCGAAGTAGGTCTGGGCGAAGGCGATCTGCTCCTTGGCGGGGTCGCCGTTTTGGGCAATCAAGTAGCAGGCGTAGCGGGTCAAGCCGATGTCTGTGACTTGGCGTTCCGCCCCGCTCCCGAGAGGGACCATTTTGTTGATTTCAACAAAATGGTCCCGCGGATCATAACCGGCGTTTTGGCAGGCCGTTATCGCTTTGTCGACGACTTTGGAGAAATTCCTCCATTCTGTATAGCCCAGCAGCATCTGAAGGTCTCGCGCGCACCAGAACTCCGTCCCGGTTTTGGGGTGCTTGCGGACCATGTCCTCAAAGCTCGAATGCAAGCGAACGATGATTTCCTTGTCCATTGTTTGTCTCCCTGCTCAGATAGTCTTGAGTTTGCACTGAAGCGCAAGGTTCGCCGCGGGCTCGTCCGTCATGCGCTGGGCCTTCGCCTTAGCGGATACCAGCAAACCGGCCCGGAAGCAAGGTGAAACGGCCGCGGCGCGGAGCCGGGGGCTACAGCCGCCAAAAGGCCGAGTAGCTGAGAAATCCGAAATTTGAATCACGAAATCCGAAACAATCTCAAAACCCAAAATCCAAAACCAAGACCCACCAAGGGGATGCACAAGTTCTTTACGAGTCTGTACCGCCCATCGGCATTTGGAACATTTGGATTTGTTGATTTGGATTTGTTTCGGATTTCGTTTTTCGAGATTCGGATTTCGCCTTATGGCAATTCGCAAGCCTGGGCTTTCAGTCGCCCCAAGCCGCTGTTACAATCCCCGCCTGTATGTTGGCATTGCCTAGGCGCCATCCGCATCGCTGCCGCGTCGGCAGCGACAGCCCGGCCGGCCGGGCTGCGCCAGAGCGAACCGATTTGGAGACCGAACATGGAGACAGAACATGTGTCAGTATGTTTTCCCGGCTGAGGAACTCACCCAGCGGCGCAACAGGCTTTTCGACATCATCGGCGACCAGGCCGTCGCGGTGCTTCAGGGGTCGGACTACTCTCCGGCCATGGCCCGGTTCCGGCAGTACAACGAGTTCTACTATTTCACCGGCATCGAGGTTGCGCACGCCTACGTCGTGATGGACGGCAGGAGCCGCAAGACCGCGCTGTTTTTGCCGCGCGAGTCGCAGATCTCCAAGGAGCACGACGGCGTCGTGCCGAGCGTCGACAACGTCGAGTACACGATTCAACTCACCGGCGTGGACGAGGTGCGGGGCGTCGAGTCGCTCGGGCAGCGGCTCCAGAACCCCGGCGTCGTCTACACGATGTTCAGGCCGGGCCAGGGCTTCAACATGACGTACGGGACGTTGTCGTCGTGGTACGCCGGCGTTACGGCCGACCCGTGGGACGGGCGGCTCAGCAGGCCGGCACAGTTCATCGACAAGCTTCGCAGCCGCTACAGCGGCCTGGAGTTCCGCGACCTGACGCCGATCATCGACGGCCTGCGCCTGGTCAAGTCGCCGCGAGAGGTCGCCCTGTGCCGCCGCGCCGGGGAGCTCTCGGCCATCGGCGTCTGCGAGGCCCTGCGCTCGACGAAGCCCGGCGTGTTCGAGTACCAGCTCGACGCCGTCATGCGGTATCACTACCTCGCCGGCGGCGCGCGCGACCAGGGCTACCCCGCCATCATTGCCGGAGGGCCAAACGCATGGCACGGGCACTACCAGATAAACAACTGCCCGCTCAAGGACGGCGACATGGTGCTCGTCGACTGCGCGCCGGATTATCATTACTACACCAGCGACATCGGGCGGATGTGGCCGGTGAACGGCAAGTACTCCCCGGCCCAGCGCGAGCTTTACGGCTACGTCGTCGAATACCACAAGGTCCTGCTGGCCGGTATACGCCCGGGACGCCTGTACGCGGACATCCAGGCCGAGGCCGCCGAGATCATGCGAGCCAGGATCGACGGCTGGAAGTTCTCCAA
The DNA here is from genome assembly GCA_964402305.1 of uncultured Planctomycetaceae bacterium. Lineage (GTDB taxonomy): Bacteria > Planctomycetota > Phycisphaerae > SM23-33 > SM23-33 > JAUWQU01. Next base: position 14,474 of record CAYOBS010000034.1, read on the forward strand.
GCCGATCTACAAGGCCGCGGCTCAGGAGATGTGCGAGTTCCCCTGGCACCTGTCGCACGCGGTGGGCATGTGCGTGCATGACGGCAGCCCCCGCAGCAAGCCGCTGGAGCCGGGCATCGTCTTCTCCGTCGACCCGCAGATGAAGGTGCCGGACGAGCGGCTCTACATACGATGCGAGGACACCGTCGTGGTGACTGAAAGCGGGATCGAGAACTTCACCGCCGCCGCCCCGCTGGAACTGGACGACACGGAAAAGATGATGACCGAGCCGGGGCTTCTCCAGACATTCGCCCCGATCGGGTAAAACCGAATATCGAAATCCGAAATCCGAAATCCGAAACAAATTCAAAATACGAAATTCGAATATCTCAAACTCTGGTAGCTTGGCCTCGTGGCGTTTTGGCTCGGAGTTGCCGCGAATGGTTTTTTATTTTGGATTTCGAGAATTCGTGCTTTGAATTTGTTTAGGATTTCGTGCTTCGAATTTCGAATTTACAGGCCCAAGGCATGAAGACTGGCTACGGATATGAATGACAACAACCCACCGCCCCAGTCCCGCCCTTTGCGGATCTGGCACACCGCGCCGGCGCAGAAGTTCACCGAGGCCTACCCGATCGGCAACGGCCGGCTTGGGGCGATGGTCTACGGAGGCGTCTACCACAACACGAAGAACAACGACCGGCTGGCGCTGAACGTCGATACGCTGTGGTGGCGATGCGAGACCGGCGACCGCCACAACCCGGCCGCAATCGAGGGCTTCCGCGAGGCCCGCGGGCTGCTGCTCGAGGGCAAGGCGAAGGAAGCCCAGCGGGTCGTGCGAATGACGATGACCTCGTGCCCCAAGGAGCAGCCGCCGTACGTCCCGCTGGCGCAGCTCCTGATGGTCTTCGAGGACCACTACCGCGGCGTCGAGCTGGAGGATTACGTCCGCGAGCTGGACCTAGAGACGGCCATCGCCCGCGTGTCATATACGTTCAAGGGCATACGTTACTTCCGCGAATACTTCGCCAGCGCTCCGGGCGGCGTCGTCGTTGCCCACTTCACCGCCGACACGCCGGGCGCGGTGAGCTTCTACGCCGACCTCGTCCGCAGGCCCTTCTCTGGCCCCAGTTCGCGGATCGACGACAGCACCATCCAGATCGCCGGTTCCGCCGGCCCGGCCGGGGTGCGATACGCCGGGCGCACCATGATCCTCGCCGCCGGCGGGCAGTCCGGCACGAAGGGCGACTTCGTCTTCGCACGGGGCGCCGACGAGGCGACCCTGCTCATCGCGGGCAACACCGATTACGACGGTCGCGACCCGCGCGAGCTCTGCCGGGCCGACCTTGCCGCCGCGTCGCGCAAGACGTACGAGCAACTCCGCGCCGACCACGTCGCCGACTACCGCCGCCTGTTCGCCCGCACGACCCTCAGTCTGCCGCGGGACGCCAAGGCCGCCACCCTGCCCACCGACGAGCGGCTCAAACTGGTCGCCGCGGGCGCCGACGACCCCGACCTCGTCGCGCTGTACTTCCAGTTCGGGCGGTACCTGCTGATCTCCTCCAGCCGGCCTGGAACGCTGCCGGCAAATCTCCAGGGAATCTGGAACGAGGATTTCGTCCCGCCGTGGGAGTGCAAGTACACCATCAACATCAACGCCGAGATGAACTACTGGCCGGCTGAGGTGTGCAACCTCTCCGAGTGCCACCTGCCCCTGCTGGACTTCATCGACAAGATGGTCGTCAACGGGCGCGTGACGGCCAGGAAGCTCTACGGCTGCCGCGGCTTCGTCGCGCACAACAACCTCGACGGCTTCGCCGACACCGCCGTCGTCGGCGAGCCGGACGGGGCCTACCTCTGGCCGATGGGCGGGGCCTGGCTGACCCTGCACCTCTGGGAACACTATCGCTTTGGCCGCGATGCGGACTTCCTCCGCAATCGCGTCTACCCGGTCATGGTCGAGTGCATCGCCTTCTTCATGGACTACCTCCACGAGGACGACAAGGGCAGGCTGCTGACCGGGCCGTCGCTCTCGCCGGAACTGTCGTACATTTTGCCGGACGGCACGACGGCGGCGGTCTGCATGGCCCCAGCCATGGACTGCCAGATCCTCGACGCCCTGTTCGGGGCGTTCGACGAGGTATCCCAGGTGCTCGGCGAGGACCAGGCCCTGCGGGCAACGGTGGCGGCCATGCGGAGCAAGCTCCCGCCGCAGCAGATCGGCCCGCATGGCAGGCTGCTGGAGTGGCAGCAGGACCATGTCGAGCAGGACATCGGACATCGGCACATCTCGCACATGTTCGCCGTGTTCCCCGGCCAGCAGATAACCCCGGACGGCACGCCTGATCTGGCCGCGGCGGCCAAGAAGTCGCTCGAGCGCCGCATCGAGCACGGCGGCGGCAAGAGCGGCTGGAGCAGTTCGTGGTTAACCTGCTGCTGGGCGAGACTGCTGGAAGGCAACCTCGCGCACCGTCAACTCATGCACATCCTTCGGAACTGGACGTATCCCGGCCTGCTGGACGGGCA
>CAYOBS010000035.1:0-11042 GCA_964402305.1 uncultured Planctomycetaceae bacterium
TGCTGGCGATAAGCCTGCCGCTGCTGGGCATCGTCCGCGTGCTGGGCGGCGTGCCGTGGGGATACCTGCTGGCGGGGGTGTGCATCACGGTTACGGCCTCGATGTTCACGGGGTCGGTGGCGCTGCTGTTTTCCGCCATAAATCGCAGACCGTACCTGGCCATCCTGGCCTCGCTGGGCATGGTGACGTCGTTCTACGTGGTTGTGGGGCTGGTGCTGCTGATGGTCTCGGTCATTGCCTCGGCGATGCTGGGCAATAACGGGTTCTGCCTGGTCCTTTACGGAAACCCCGTCGCCGCGATGACCTACGAAACCATGTACCTCCTTAACCCCGCGAGCAGAGTTGCGGGGTTCTTCTGGCCTATACACTGCCTGGTCACGCTGGCGATGACGGCCGGGGTGCTGAAGATAGCCGAGATCGTCGTGCGAAAAACCGCCCTGCGCAAGGCGGTGGGGGTTCAGACAGCCATTGCCGACGTTTCGGCCGTGACGGTGCGGGCCATGCACGCGGCGCCCGTGCTGATGCCCGCCGACGGTTCGCCCGTCGCCCATGTTCTCGAGTCGCCGCACTACGGGCGGCACGAGGATGCGCCGCACCGCAGGCGGTGGTGGAAGGCCCGCGGCTGGAATATCCAGCGGATGATCGGCAACTCGCCGATTGTCTGGCGCGAGCTTCGCAAGCCGCTGCTCCGCGACCGGATCGTCCAGATCGTCGCCATGTGCGCGGTGATCTTCTACCTGATATACACCTACGCGATCCTCGGGGCCTCCGGGGCCATGCGCCACGGCGAAACGCAGGCGTTCTTCGTCTGCATGTTCCTGCTGGCGGGGATGCTCTGCACGGCCTTGGACTCCGCCACATGCATCGCGCCGGAAAAGCAGGCCCGCACCTGGCCGGCGCTGCTCTGCACGCCGGTGAGCGACTGGCACATACTGCTCGGCAAGGCGGGGGGCACGGCGTTTCGCTGCCTGTCGGTATGGATTTTCCTGGCCGCGCACGTGGTGCTCTTCACGCTGCTGGGCTTTCTGCACCCCATTGCGCTCATCCACGTGGGCCTGCTTGCGGCCTGGAGCGGCGTGTTTCTCACCTGCGCGGGCGTGTACTTCTCGACGAAGTACAGAAGCGTGACGACGGCGCTGCTGATGAACCTCGGCCTGGCGGGCCTGCTGTGGATTCTGCTGCCGGTGGGCGCCAACCTGCTGGGCGAGGTCTTCGGCGACCGCGAGACACCAGCCAATATCCAGGCCGCCAACCCCATCGTCCAGGCGTGGGTGGTGGTCAAAGGCGCCACCCTGTACGATGGCGCTGGCGATAGCGGCCATGGCCGGACGATCCGCTACGAGGACGGCTCGCTGCGATACGACTGGCCGTCAAATCATCACGGCTGGCTCGGCACGACGGGGATAATGCTTGCCAACACGCTGGGCTACGGCCTGGCCGCACTTTGGCTTGCCTGGCGGGCAAAGAGGATGTTCCGGCGCAACGTCTTCGATAACTGACGTGCCCGGCGTTTTTGGCTTTTGGCTCTTTGCTCTTGGCACATCTGCCCATGTTCCCTTTGCCGCCCTTTGCGGGGCACAAGAGTTTGCGGGGCTTCCGCGGGGCTTCAAGGTAAGGGATCTCCTGCCGAAGTACGCGTGTACACAAAATTGTGCATATGGCCCCATCATAATTACGAAAATGTAACAATCACCGCCGGACCTGTTTGTGGCTATATCTACAAGTCGCTATTTTGCAAGCCCTAACGAATCTGGCACGCCGTGTGCCATGATTTGCGCATGCGAGACGCATTGGATAGACGGCAAGCACCAAGTACACTGTTAGGAGACACCCGTGCAAATTGCTGAAGTTCTGCCAGTGATAGACTCGGGCACCACGGCGTGGATGTTGACCGCCACCGCCCTGGTGCTGCTGATGACGCCGGGCCTGGGGATGTTCTACGGCGGGCTGGTCCGCACCAAGAACGTCCTTGGCACGATGATGCACAGCTTCACCGCCATGGCCATTGTCGGCGTGCTGTGGGCGGTGTGCGGCTACTCGATGGCCTTCGGCACCAGCCACGGATGGTGCGGGTGGAACTGGGATTACTTCATGCTCAAGGGCATCGACACTGCCGTCATGAAGAACTACCCCATACCCGAGTACGCCTTCGTGATGTTCCAGGGCAAGTTCGCGATCATCACGCCGGCCCTGATTGCCGGGGCGTTCGCCGAGCGGGTGCAGTTCCGCGGCTACTGCGTGTTCATCGCGTTGTGGACGCTGCTTGTCTACAACCCGCTGGCCCACTGGGTCTGGGGCGGGGGCTTCCTGACAGGCAAGGCGATCGACTTCGCCGGCGGGACGGTCATCCACATCTCCGCCGGCGTCTCGGCCTTGGTCTGCGCACTGTACCTGGGCGTACGCCGCGGGTATCCTCGCACGGCAATGAAGCCCAATAACCTGACCATGACGCTGATCGGGGCGGGCCTGCTGTGGGTCGGCTGGTTCGGATTCAATGCCGGCAGCGCTGTCTCGGCCGGGATGAAGACGGCCCAGGCTTTGACGGTCACCCAGATCGCCGCCGCGATGGGCGCGCTGACGTGGATCGTCATAGAAGGCATACACCACCGCAAGGCGACGAGCCTGGGCCTGGCCTCGGGCATCCTGGCTGGGCTGGTGGCGATAACCCCGGCCGCCGGCGACGTGCTGCCCTACGGCGCGCTCGTGCTGGGCATCGTCGCGTCGCTGGCATGCTACGGGGCCGTGCTGCTCAAGACCAGGCTGGGCTACGACGACTCGCTGGACGTCTTTGGCGTCCACGGCATCGCGGGAATCGTCGGGGCCGTGGGGCTGGCGTTCCTGCTTAGGCCGGACCCGTTACATCACCCGTTCTGGACTCAACTGCGATACCAGGTGGAAGGTGTAGGAGTGAGCATCGCCTATGCCGCCATCGGCACGCTGATCCTCGTGGTGCTGGTGGACAAGACGCTGGGCATGCGCATGGCGAAGGATGACGAGATGTCCGGCATGGACCACAGCCTGCACGGCGAGACCGGCTACGGGCTGATCAACCCCAACTGAAACTGACTGCGGGAGAAGCCAAAATCATGAAGCTCATAACAGCCATAATTCAGCCGGACAAACTGGACGCGGTCCGCGAGGCCCTCATCAGCGCGGAGATAACGCGGATCACCGTCAGCCGGTGCAGCGGGCATGGGCAGCATCAGCCCGAGAGCGAGCTGTACCGCGGGCAGGAGATCGTCCCGAACCTAATGCCGAAGGTCCGCCTGGACATCGCCTGCAACGACGCGTTCGTGGAGATAACCATCGACGCCATCCTCGGCGCGGCCAAGCACGGGACCGGGCAGATCGGCGACGGCAAGATCTTCATCACGAACCTGGAAGAGTGCATCCGCATCCGCACGGAAGAGCGCGGCGGCACAGCGATCTGACCGGACATTCCGTGGTGCCATGCTTCCGCATGCTTCTCGCGGAAGCATGGCACCACAAGAACAGCGACACTTTTGTGTCGATATTGTGGCATTAACTACAAAAACGTAACGCCGGCGGGTATGCCGTTCATGACTCGCCATATTTTTAGTGCTTGTAAATAAGCTGGATGTGTGCTTTGCATGTATTTGGCACGCCAAGTGCATTGGGCGTTTATTGTGTCCCCCTGGCTGGGCTCCATGTTCCACGCGAGCCCGGAGGGGGTGGGAAAAGGAACAGGAAAAGGAACAAGGCAAGAGAATCAAGGAATCACCATGAACGAGATGAACATAAGGCAGGCCGCCATCTCAGCCATCGGCAAGGCCAGGGCAATCGGCGGGGTTGTGGACTACCGGGTGCAGGACGCCCGCGAGGTCTATTGCGAGCACGTCTTCAGCGAGGCGGTGCAGCGTCAGCGGCTGCCCAAGGCGGTTTACAAGCAGCTCCAGAAGACCATCAAGGCCGGAGACGAGCTTGACCCGTCGATCGCCGACTCGGTTGCCCTTGCGATGCGGGACTGGGCCATCGAGCACGGCGCGTCGCACTACACGCACTGGTTCCAGCCGATGACGGGCCTGACGGCCGAGAAGCACGACAGCTTCATAACTCCGACGGCCGACGGCGAGGTCCTGGCGCAGTTCAGCGGCAAGGACCTGGTCCGCGGCGAGCCGGACGCCAGCAGCTTCCCGTCCGGCGGCATCCGCGCGACGTTCGAGGCGCGCGGCTACACCGCGTGGGACCCGTCAAGCCCGGCGTTCATCCTGGACAACCCCAACGGCGCGACCCTGGTCATCCCGACCATGTTCGTGAGTTGGACCGGCGAGGCCCTGGACAAGAAGACCCCGCTGCTGCGTTCGATGGAGGCCCTCAGCAAGCAGGCCCTGCGCATGCTGAGGCTCTTCGGCAACTCAGCCGTCAAGCGGGTGTTCACCACGGTGGGGGCCGAGCAGGAGTATTTCCTGGTCGACCGCAACTTCTACCTGCATCGCCCGGACCTCATCACCACGGGCAGGACGCTCTTCGGCGCCAAGCCCCCCAAGGGCCAGGAACTGGAGGACAACTACTTCGGCGCGATCAACGAGCGCGTGCTGAGCTTCATGGCCGAGACGGAGTACGAGCTTCTGCGGCTTGGCGTTCCGATCAAGACCCGTCACAACGAGGTGGCCCCGGGCCAGTTCGAGCTTGCCCCGACGTTCGAGACGGCCAACCTCGCCACGGACCATCAGATGCTGACGATGGAGATTATGCGGAAGGTCGCCGCCAGGCACGGCTTCGCGCTTCTGCTTCACGAAAAGCCCTTCGCGGGCATCAACGGCTCCGGCAAGCACAACAACTGGTCGATGGTGACCGACGACGGCGAGAACCTTCTCGAGCCGGGCGCGACGCCTCACGCCAACGCCCAGTTCCTGGTCTTTTGCGCCGCGGCGGTGCGCGCGGTCCACAAGTACGCGGGCCTGCTGCGCCTGAGCGTTTGCGGGGCGCCCAACGACCACCGCCTGGGCGCCAACGAGGCCCCGCCGGCGATCATCAGCGTGTTCCTTGGCCAGCAGCTTTCGGACGTCTTCGACCAGTTGACCAAGGGCGCGGCGAAGCATTCCAAGTCGGCCGCGAACATCGAGATCGGCGTCTCGATGCTGCCGAAGCTTCCGCGCGACGCCGGCGACCGCAACCGCACAAGCCCGTTCGCGTTCACGGGCAACAAGTTCGAGTTCCGCGCGGTCGGCTCGAGCCAGTCGGTGGCCGGACCCAACACGGTGCTCAACTCCATCGTGGCTGAGTCGCTGGACTTCTTCGCCACGCAACTGGAAAAGGCCGTCGCCGCCGGCGAGGACCTCAACTCGGCCATCCAGAAGCTCCTTGCCAAGGCCATCAAGGATTTCAAGCCGATCCTCTTCGACGGCGATAACTACAGCGACGCCTGGAAGGCCGAGGCCAGGAAGCGCGGGCTTCCCAACCTCGTCAGCACCGTCGACTGCGTCCCACTGGCAACCAGCAAGGAGTCGATCGCGCTGTTCACGAAATACGGCGTGTACAGCGAGCGAGAACTGCACAGCCGCCAGGAGATCCTGCTGGAGAACTACACCCGCACGGTGACTATCGAGGCGCTGACCGCGTCGGCGATGGCGCACACGATGATCCTGCCGGCCGGGCTGAAGTACCAGTCCGCCGTGGCCAAGTCCGTCAATGCCGCCAAACAGGCCGGCGCGTCCGATGCCGTCCTGACGGCGATGCTGAAGGAGATCGTCAAGCTCAACGGCAGCTTCCGCAAGGCGGCTATTGCGCTGGACAGGGCGGTGGCCGACCACCACGGCGGCGGGGCCTTGGGCCATGCCAGGCACATGCATGACAAGGTTCTGCCGGCCATGGCCGAGTTGCGAGTCCTGGGCGACAAGCTCGAGCTGATTGTCGATGACAGCGACTGGCCGCTGCCGACGTACCGGGAGATGCTGTTCATTCGGTAGCCAGTAGCCGGTAGCCAGTAGCCGGTAGCCGGGAAACGCAAAACGGCGGAACCAGGAACCGGGAACCGGGAACCAGGAACGGCGAAACGGCGGAACCGGGAACCCGGAAAAGCAAAGGCGGAAACTGGAACCTGGAACAAGAAAAGACGGAACCTGGAACATGGAACCGGGAACTGCGAAAAAGCGGAACCTGGAAAATGTGGTTTTGGCGTTGAGGCATGCTCGCTTCAGCGAGCAGGTATGTCGGTCGCCCGGAGCCCGAAGCCTGAAGCCTGAAGCCTGAAGCCTGAAGCCTGAAGCCTGAAGTCTGACAACGATTCCTTTTCCCTGACAGCCGGATCGGCGCCGCAACGGCGTCCTCCGGCTGTCGCTGTTGTCACGCCTGTATGCTGACGCCGAACTCGGCCAGGAGCTTGGCCAGCGGCCCGCGGTGGCGGTCGGAAAGCGTCGTCATGGGCAGGCGCAGCTCTTCGGTAATCATGCCCGCCATGGCCAGGGCGGCCTTGATGGGGATGGGGTTGGTCTCGCAGAACATCGCCTTGCAGACCGGCAGCAGCCGCAGGTGCTGCACGCGGGCGGCCTCGGTGTCGCCGGCGCCGATGTCGTCGCAGAGCTTGCGGATCTCCCGCGGCAGGATGTTCGCCAGGACGCTGATGACGCCCGACCCGCCGACCGAGCAGATCGGCAGCGTCAGCGAGTCGTCGCCGGAGAGGATCGTGATGTCGCACGAGGCGGCAATGGCGCTTGCCACGTCGAGCTTGCCGGTGGCTTCCTTGATGGCGACGACCTGCTCGATGTCCTCGTACATGCGGACAATGGTCTCGACGGACAACTCGACCGAGCATCGGCTGGGGATGTTGTACAGCACTATCGGCAGGCCGAGTTCGGCGATGGCGGCGACGTGCTCGTAAATGCCCTGCTGCGTGGGCTTGTTGTAGTACGGGTTGACCACCAGGCACGCGTCGGCGCCGCAGTCCTTGGCGTGCCTGGTCAACTGGATGGCCTCGGCCGTGGCGTTGCTGCCGGTCCCGGCGATGACGGGAACCCGCCCCGCGGCGCGCTCGACGGTGAAGGCAGTCACCTGGTCCTGCTCCTCGTGCGTCAGCGTGGGGCTCTCGCCGGTCGTCCCGCAGGGCACAAGCCCCTGCGTGCCCGACTCGATCTGAAACTCTATGAGCCTGCCCATCGCGTCATAGTCCACCTCGCCGCCGGCAAACGGCGTGACCAGCGCCACGAAGCAGCCCGATATTTCCATGCGCGAAGCCATGAGTCAAAAGCCTTTCGAAAGAGGCCGCCTGATTCGCCTCGATTCGCCTGGATACTAATGCATGACCCTGCCTGCCGTAAACAGCAAAAGAAGGTCATTAGAAGAAGCATGAAAAAGCCGAGGACGAGGACGAGGACGAGGGCTGTCGCCAATGTTACGCCCCGTATACCAAATGACCCGCCGCGGCTCTGCCTGCCGGCAGATCCATGGGCTTCCGACGTCTTGTCCTACTTCCTATCTACTAACTACTACTCCCTTCTTCAGAGCAGGTTTTTCATTTCCGCCACGGCCTGCCGCAGGCCGACGAAAACGGCTCGTGATATGATCGCGTGGCCGATGTTGAACTCCGTGAAGCCTTTCATGGCCGCGACCGGCGCGACATTCATGTACGTCAGCCCGTGGCCGGCGTGGACGACCAGTCCGGCGGCCAGGCCCGACTCCAGGCCCTGGCGGAGTTCGGCCAGAAGGTCCGCCTGCTTCCGCTGGTCTTGTGTCGAGTTGCCGGCCTGGCAGGCGTTTGCGTACGCGCCGGTGTGAAGCTCGATTGCCTGGCATCCGGCCGCGGCGGCGGCGGCGACCTGGTCGGCCGCCGGGTCGATGAACGCGCTTACCACCACGCCGGCCTGGGTGAGGCGCCTGGCGACCTCGGCGGTCCGCTCGGAGTGGGCCAGAACGTCCAGGCCACCCTCGGTGGTGATCTCCTGCCGGCTCTCGGGCACCAGGCTGGCCTGGTCGCACCTGAGGCGCAGTGCGATTTCCACTATCTCCTCATCGAGCGACATCTCCATGTTCAGCTTGCACTGGACGGTCTGCTTGAGCAGTTCTGCGTCGCGGTCCTGGATGTGCCGGCGGTCCTTCCGCAGGTGGAAGGTGATGCACGAGGCCCCGCCGAACTGGGCCTCGACCGCGGCCCAGACGGGGTCCGGCTCGACCGTCCGCCGGGCCTGGCGGACCGTGGCGACGTGATCTATGTTGACGCCAAGTTGGGCCATGTCGGTTGCTTTCCCATCAGGCTGCCGTTTCGCCGCCTGGCCTTTTGGTCGATTGGGTCTGAGTCTCTTCGGCAAAAGGGCTAGGATGTGCATTATCACGCACAGCCGCCCAGCGGTCAAGGTGGTAGCCAGTAGCCAGTAGCCGGTAGCCGGGAAAAGCAGCGGGAAAAACAGATGGCTGACGGGGGCTACTTCGTCTGCTCACTCAGCCAATGGCCGAACTCATTGCGCAAACGGGGATTGCTCCATATGATCGTTGAAGCAACTTCTCTGTGCCGCACAAACAAGGAGTACATATCCGGGAAACCCTCAGAGGCGGCCCCGTCTGTGTATGTGCGTATTACAAAGAGGACTCGCAGTGCTTCCGCATCGCCTCCATACGCGGCTTGCTCGAGGGTCTCCATTTCGCTGAAGAATTGTACAGAATCAGTAACAAGGTTCCACGGGCGCGAGACCGGGGGATTGGAGTACTTCATGACCAGGCGTTTTACGCCGGCACGAGACGGCGGAGGCGACGAGGTTTGGCAGGAGCACAAGGCGAGCGACATCAAAACCGCCAGAATTGTCAGAGTCGTGTGCATCGGCGCTCCTTCGCGTAAAGCACGGCAACTATCGCTCAGGAACTGCCCTGCTCGCTGAAGCGAGCATGCCTCGGGATACCATCCGTTCTGGTTCCTGGTTCCCGGTTCCGTGTTCCTGGTTCCCGGTTCCGTGTTCCTGGTTCCCGGTTCCGTGTTCCTGGTTCCGCCTCTTGCTTTTCCCGGCTCCCGGCTACCGGCTACCATTTTTTGCCAGCAGTTGCTTTGCCTCGGCGGCCGAGGGCGTGGAGGCGAACTTGGTCACGATTTCGTCGAGCAGTTCGCGGGCGCGGGCTTTCATGGCGGCGTCGTCGCTGGCCATGCAGAGCTTGGCCATATCGAGTTTTTCGGCCGCCTGGGCCTCGGCCAGCCGCTGCTCCAGCGGCGCCTGCCGGGCTCCGGCCGGCTGGGTTGCCGGCTGGTCGGGCACGAGGTAGGACGACGCGGGCTTGGCGGGTTTTTGGCCGGTGGAGGCGGGCTTGGCGGCCATCGCGTCCGGCGTCATCACGCCGTCAACTGCCGGCGGGAGCCAGGCGAAGCTGTCCGGCATGCCCTCGGCCACTTTCTTTGCCTCGATGGTGAGCTTGGCGGCCTGGTCGCGTTTGGATAGGGCTTCCCTCTTCGCCTTGTCCACCTCGTTGCGGATCTTCTTGCCCTCGTCCTCCTGCCGCCGGAGGTTTCCCTGGATGTCGTTAATCCGGCGCTGGATATTGTCGCGCTGCTGCTGGTTGTTTTGCTGCGGGTTGTAGCCGCCCTTGTGGGGGTTGTTGATATTGATATTGATATTGGTCCGGTCGAGTTCTTGCTGGGCATCCTGAAGCTGCCCGACCGTCCGGTCGTAGGCCCGCCCGGCGGTCTTGAGCTGGTCGGAGAATTTCTTGTACTCCGCCTCGGCCATCTTGGCTACCGCCTCGGCCAGGCAGGCCTGCTTGTCCTTGTCGGCCTTGACGTCGGCGAGTTTCTTGAAGCCCTCTTTGGCTCGCTTGTAGGCGGCGGCGAATTCCTTGCTGGCCGAGGGAAGATCCTTCATGGTCCTGGCGATCTCGGCGTCGACGCTGCCGCGTTTGCCGGCCTCGTACCACGCCACGAGCTGTGCGGCGTTCTGGCAGATCGGATCGTTCTTCGGCTCGAACTCAGCCGCCTTCACGGCGGGCGTCAGGGCCGCAAGGTACTGGGCCTTCTTGATCTGCATGTAGGCCAGCGTTCCCCACGCCATGCCGGATTTCGGATCGATCACCGACAGTTCCCCGGCCGCGAACTGCGCGATGTCGGGCCGGCCCATCTGGAGCATCTTGCGTAAGTACGCCAACTGAAGCTTCGAACTGCGACGATTGATCGTGCAGCCCTTGGCGTACGCGCTTGCCGCGGTGTCGGGCAAAGTGGCCGACTCTATCGCCTGGACGCACTTTGTAAGCTCATCCACCTCCAGGCCGGCAGGGCCGCCGGCCGCCGGCTGCGCCATCGCGCATACCGGCAAAGCCAACACCGCAAGTGCCGCCATCCTGGCCGCTATCCGAAAGACTATCTCCATGGCCACGCTCCTGAATGAACCGCCGGCAACATTGCCGACCCTATATGTGTATAACGACATTATCGTCCGGCAATTTCAATATACTGCATTGTTTCACCTGTCCGGCAGGGCCGGCGGGTTACAATAGACCCCGCGGGCGATGGCGCCCCGGCCGTGCCGGGTAATGCATCTATATCATCCTCTTTCGCGAGTTTTTCACGAAAGCTTTTTCACGAAAGTTTTACGAAAAAAAAGATACCACATGGAATCAGAGGCCGACATGCCGGAGTTCTGCGGGTTCTCCTGTCCGCACGCGGACTTTCCCCCAGCCGACAGCGCCGGCATCTGCCGGACGATGGCGGCGGTGCATTGCAACAAACTCGGCAGGCTGGTCGACAAGAACGTCCCGTGCCAGTACCGCGGGGGGAGAAAAACGGAACCGGGAACCCGTAAAAGCAAAGGTGGAACCCGGGACCGGTAGAAGCAACGGCGGAACCTGCCTGCCGGCAGGCAGGCAGGGAACTCGGAACCCGGACAGTCCGCATGGGGGAGTCCATAGGTCTTATAGGACTTATAGGTCTTATAGGACCTATAGGACCTATAGGACCTATTTTCGCTCGCCCCGCGTGCGTGGGAATAGGCGCCTTCCGCCTTCCGCCCTCAGCCTTCTGCCTTCTGCCTTCCGCCTTCCGCCTTCGCTCGCCCCGCGTGCGTGGGAATAGGCGCCTTCCGCCTCCTGCCTTCCGCCTTCTGCCTTCTGCCTTC
>CAYOBS010000035.1:11142-15612 GCA_964402305.1 uncultured Planctomycetaceae bacterium
GCGTGGGAATAGGCGCCTTCCGCCTCCTGCCTTCCGCCTTCTGCCTTCTGCCTTCTGCCTTCCGCCTTCGCTCGCCCCGCGTGCGTGGGAATAGGCGCCTTCCGCCTCCTGCCTTCCGCCTTCTGCCTTCTGCCTTCCGCCTTCTGCCTTCCGCCTTCGCTCGCCCCGCGTGCGTGGGAATATACCCGAAGCCCGTGGTCTGAAGCCTTCCCCCTGAAGCCTTCCCGTGAATAATCTGTGCGCAAAAAAAACGGGCGAGACGATGCCCGCTCGAGACATCGTCATCGCCCTTCGCCTGGTAATGGTCCCCTCAAGAGGCTTTTGTTGACGAAGCTCCGAGGAGGAGGGTTCGGAGATTTCCAACGGGCGCTCAGCTCCGCTGGTTCGTCACTGGCGTCTCAAGACCACTACCTCGAAGGGTTTCTTGGCGTCCCCAGGTTGTCCCGGTGTCCCTGAGAAAGGACAGGAGAAGGACGCGAAAGCGGGTGCTCAGATCCGCCTTCACCCAGTCGCACCCAATTGAAACCCTCCGCAGTGAGGCTCATCGTGCTTGCCGGATCGCGGGGGGGGGAACAACCCACGAAGCAAGCGCCTCATATTCACGGTGGCTACGGCTTTGTTGCCGCGTCTTGTTTACCCGCGCCCGCGAGCAGTTTGCGGATGCGGCCGAAGGCGTGCGACAAGATGGCCGACCATTCGGCATCCCGAACCGGGCGCATCACGTACATTGCGCCGTTTTCCCGGGCAGCCATCTCATAATCTCCGCAGCCGGTGTCGCCGACCACGAAAATCGGGCATCCCGGCCAGCGGTTACGCAACCAGACGAGCGTTCGTCTGAGCACCGCGGCCGAGTCGTCCGTCGCCAGAATCACCAGTGCCACCAGCCCGGCAGGGGCATTGAGCACCAGATCTTCCGCCTTCAGATACGTCACGAGGCAACCCATATTCAGTTCTGACAGGCATCGTCCAACCTGGACGGCCTCTTGCATGTCGGAGCACGCCATTACGGCACATAAACTCCGACTACCGGCCGGCCTAATCGCCGACCCATATTGCTCCCTCGTATCCAATGTCAGGCTCCTCTCCGACATTCTATGAAGGCAACCATCGTGCCAATCGCCTTTGTTTTGGCTAGTAATCTTCAAGGCTCTGTCCTGTGAGGTGTTACGGTTGTGATTTTCCATGCCGTATTCGCGCCCCCGTGCAGCGTGTGTCGCAAATTGCCGCGGCAACCGTCGCAAGACGCGCCAGCGCGCCGCGGGATGCGACAGCATCGTAAATTAGGGCGCACGGAAGCCCCGCTTTCGCTGCCTTCCGGTTATATCGGTCCGAGTGGGCGGTGTACGTGAATGCTTCATCGGCAAGGTTGGTGCATCCGGCAATCGTGGCGAGTGTGGCGAGGGGGGGCTGAGCCTCCTGGTTACAGGGTTGCGTCCAGACCCATCAAGCGGATCTTGCGGATCAGCGTGCTGCGGTGAATGTTCAGCAGCTTGGCTGTCTCGGTGCGGTTGTAGCCCGTCAACTCCAGGGCGAACTGTATGGCTCGTCGCTCGGCCTGGGCCAGCGAGCAGGCCACGGGCGTGGTCGTCTGGTCAAAGGGCATTCGGCCGGGGGCGGTGTGGACAGGCTGACCGGTGGGGGCGTAGCCGTCGTTCCAGGTTCCCAGGGTCGGCGGCATGGGCGGCAGGTCCGCGGCGTAGAGCCGCTCGATGTAGCCGCAAAGCTCGCGGACGTTGCCCGGCCATGGGTAGGCGGCCAGCATGTCCCGCAGGCGCCGGGAAAGATCGCGAGGCGGGCGGCGGTACTGGCGCGCAAAGTAGTCGAGGTAGTAATCGATCAGAGGCTCGATGTCATCCGGGCGGGTGCGGAGCGGCGGAATCTCGATGCGAACAATGTTGAGCCTGTGGTACAGGTCGCTTCGGAACAGGCCTTCCTGGACATGCTTGGCCAGGCTGTGGTTGGTCGATGCCACGAACCGCACATCGACAGGCACTGGCCTGGCCGCGCCTACGGGGATGACTTCCCGCTCCTGAAGCAGTCGCAGCAGTTTGGGCTGAAGGTGCAGCGGCAGGTCGCCGACCTCGTCGAGCAGCAGCGTGCCGGACTGGGCCGCACGGACAACGCCCAGCGTGTCGACGGCCGCGCCGGTGAACGCGCCCTTGACGTGGCCGTAGAACTGGCTCTCGAAGAGGGTCTCGCTTATCGCGGGGCAGTTGATGGGAATGAACGGCGCGGCGCGGCGGCTGCTGCGCACATGGATCCGGCGCGCCAGAAGCTCCTTGCCTGTCCCCGATTCGCCTTCCAGCAGGACGACGCAATCATTCGTCGCCACAGAGTCAACAATGCGCAGGACTTGCTGGAAAAGGCGGCTGGGGCCAATGAGCTTCAGGACCCGCGGATCTTCATCTTGCAGGGAGAAACCTACAAGACTTGACCGTTTGTCTCCTCCGTCTTCCATACTCGAGCGCGCCTGAGCGAGGGCTTGCCGAGCCTCACGTTCGTCCGAAAGAACCAGCCAATATGACCGAGCAAACAACGCGATACGACGAGTTGAGCGGCTCGCCGCACCTCCAATACTCCCTTTATAACCCAACCTTGCGATTTTTGCAAGTACAAAACCTGAACATTAACAGAATTTTTTCCCTACAAAATCGTATATCGAACGCCAGGCAGGGTTTGCCAGCCGACCTGTCAAGTGACAATTATTCTTCGGCGTCAGCGACAATTAGAATCCGCCATGGCTATGGTGGTTCTTTCTTCCGGGTGTTGCGCGCCCGCGGGCTGGGGCAATAAATCCCGCTTGCCAAACGAGGTCCTGGGCTTTTGCGGCAGCCTCTCTCATAAGCCACGGCAAATGAGATATTTATGGGCGGGGCTTTGCCGGCGGGAGCGGCATGGGCTAATCGGCGGGGGGATTGACGAGACCTCGACCACTGCCCGGGCCAACTCAAGGCTGACACCTGCCCGGCGCTGCTGATCGACATCCTTGCGTAATCACGTCTTTATCGAGTCCAGCATGACGGCCGCGACTGTGCCGAAGAGGACTATCGGCAGGAACGCGGCCAGCATGGGCGGCAGGCCCACCACGCGCGTGATGTGGATGAACGCGAAGTATGCGCCTGTCATCAGCACGCTCAGCCCGGCGGAGGCCTTTATATTCCGCTCTCGCGATAGTATGAACGGCAGTGCCAGCAGCAGCAGGATGAGGTTGTTGACGGGATCCGCGAAGCGGACGTGTTTGGCCAGGATGGCCGCGTCGCGGTCCGGCACCTTGCCGAGTTTGAGAAGTCGTGAAATGGTGTTGATGCTCATAAGGTCAAGCCAGCGGCTGGACTGGCGGAGGGTCAGGTCGTCGTTTGTCAGGTCGGAGGGGATGAACAGCCTGCCGCCGTCGAGCTGCCAGTGACTGTCCTCGCCGGGCGCCGCGGGCACCCAGGTGGCGTATCGGGCGTGAAAGATTCCAATTATGCGCGTGGCGCTCTTTGCTCCGCCGTCCTGACCGATCCGGACACTATAGGTGAAGACCGGCTCGGTAAGCCGCCCGCCACGGCTCTTGCCCGGCTGGTATTTGTCGAAGACCAACTCCTCCTGGTCGTCGGGGCACCTGGTGGTCATGGTCATGCCGTAGGCATCGTCGACGGCGGGGGGGATTCCCGACACGCTGGGTATCCGGCTGTCCGGCGGCACCTTGATGTTGGTCTGGCGTGCCAGCCGCTTGGCGCTTTCCAGGAGTTGGTCGGGGCCTATCTGGGTGTAGATCTTCTCGGCGGTGGGCGTGTTATGCCACGGCCCCTGGCCCTGGGCCGTGAGGGTCAGCGACGCGTTGGGGATGTCCCAGCCGCCCAAGCCCCGGCCGCTGCGCGGCTTGAACTTGCCCTGCGTTGCCGCGCCGCCGACGCTGGTGACGGTCCCCAGCGGCTTCTGGGCCTGGCGGATGGCGATCATGGGGGCGTCCATGGTGCGCACGTTCGGGTTGTACAGGGGCGACCACCAGATGTTGCCCGCGGAGTCCGGCGCGAGGTAAACGGGGAACTTCCTGACCTCCCTGGCCTCGTCCCGGCTGCGAAGCAGGTGCTCGGTGTTGGCGGGGATGACCACCTCCCGGTCGAGGGTTATCAGTCCACCCAGGAGGATGGCCGCGACGACCATTGGCATGATGACCCGGTGCAGGCTGACCCCGCTTGCGAGCATGGCCGTCAACTCGTTGGTGTGGTTCATCCGCGCCATGGTGAACGCGGCCGCCGCGACGATGACGGTGCCGCCGAGTTCGCTGAAGTACATCAGCGACTGGTAGGCATAATACCCCGCGATGCGAGCGACGACCTCGATGAAGGGCGACTTGTCCTCCATGAACTCGTCCATGTTGAGGAACAGGTCTGCCACGATGCGCAGGGCCATCAGGGCCACCAGCAGCATCAGTGCCGACCAGAGGAACGTCCGTATGACATATCGGTCGAGCATTTTCATTCG
>CAYOBS010000035.1:15712-16847 GCA_964402305.1 uncultured Planctomycetaceae bacterium
CGGGTCACTTGCGCGCCAGGCGCGCGTATATTACCAGGTTCGCCACCAGCAGCCCGCCGATGCCGCCCCAGATGCAGGCCAATCCAAGCACGTCGTTGCCGGCGGGATTGCGGACCATCGCCTTTCCCATCAGAAGCATGATTATCACCGCCGCGGCCGGCACGGCCGAGAGGGCGAACGCGCTGATGAACTGCCCTCCACGGAACATCAGTCCCAGTGCGGCCCCCATTGCGACCATCAGGAAGCAACTGGCCCCGTAGGCAATTCGGACGTGCAGTTCGGCGATCAGGTCGTTCCTGAGCTGGGGGATCCGCTTGGTCTTGAGGCGGTCGATGGCGCCAAGGACCTTCGGGTCGCTGGTGAGTTTCTGGGGGGCGTTGTAGAGATCGGGCAGCTCGATCGCGGTTGCTCGGGTCAGGATGTCCTCGGGCAGGGGCATCTCGCCGCGGGCCCAGGTAGTGGGCCGGCTGACACGCCTTGGCGAGGCGCCGAGGTAGTTCACCGTCACGTCCGCATCCAGCTTGATAGTTATCTGCGGTTTGCCGGTAATGCGCGACCAGGTGAGGATCACCTGCCCCTGGCGGGCCGTGATGTCCTCGATCGTCTTGCCGCCCCGGCGGATGATGACGGTCACCAGCTTGCCTTCCTTGCCGTCCGGCTTGACCGACTTCAGGGCCGTGCCGCTCTTGTCGCTCTGGGCCCAGGCGGCCTCGATCTCGAACCGCTCGTCGCCCTGGACGAAGCGATTGAAGCTTCTGCCGGCCTGGATGGCCCCCACGATTTCGCCGGCAAGCATGTCGGCGCAGAAATCCTGCCTTATTCTGGCCATTTCGCGCCGTACGCCCGAATGCCGGCTGGGATCCTTGAGCGTTTCCAGCAGGTCCGTCCAACTGTAAAAGGACGTCTTATCCTTGACGGGGTTGTCGATGGGCATGTGGCGTTCCAACACCTTGGAACTGGGCTCCAGCGATCCGGGACCCACGCCGGGGGCCACCACGTGCGGCTCAACGGCACGGATGACCACCTCGTCGTCGCCGTTGGGATCGTGGGTGAAGTCCAGGTTCGCCCATGCCGACCAGGCAAGCGTGACGCCGGGCCGCTTGAGCCCCTTGTCCTTGGCGTTTGGCTGTCCGTC
>CAYOBS010000036.1:0-16768 GCA_964402305.1 uncultured Planctomycetaceae bacterium
TACGACACGAAATAGCACAAATGCTTGGTGTGCTCATCACTCTTGCAGACCGCGCTATGCTCGGGATGCTTGTCAGCCATTCGTAATTCCTTCCAGCAGTGCTGTTCATCAGATTACCCTGCCAACGACCGTCGTTGGCCTAATGTTCGACGAAGATCAGTTCCTCCGTCTTGAATCCCCAGGCTTTGGCCTTGGCCAGCAGGTCGTTCTGAACGGCTGCGTCGAGACGCTTCTGGCGGGCCAGAATCCACAGGTACGACCGACTGGAGCTGGTCACCATGGCGTAGTTGTATCCTTCACGGTCCAAGGCGATCACGTGGTAGGCCCCGGAGAATGGCCAGAAGAACGTGACCTTCAGGCTCGCAACATCCGCCGGGCCGACGAACCGAGCCACGGCACGAGCTTCGCGCCACTTGGCCCGCTGGGCATCGTAGCCGCGGTTGACGACCTGGATGCTGCCATCGTCCCTCTTGGAGTACTCGGCCGTCGCCTTGCTAAGGCCGCGCTCGAAGGAGTGATCCAAGCGGACGATTTCGTACCACGTGCCAAGATAACGGTCGGCCTGGAAGTCGCCGACCGGCTGAAGGCCCTGAGGAACTGACGCACATCCGCCCAGGATCGCCGTCGCCAGCACCCTCCAGGCGCGGGTCATTATTCGTCGCATATCGACCTCACCTTACTTGTCAATTGGGCGCCGATCCATGACGGTAGCCCGATTCTCCTGGCGAAGAACCTTCGCCCACAGTGATCGTTTATGCGGTCGTCGTATCCAGGCCCGGAGGCATTCATACTTCCGAACTGTCGCCCACCAGCGGACGAACACGGTCTATACTGAAGTGGACCAGGAACCTGGACTCGCTCTCGAAGCCGCATTCCGCGGGCAGGGGACGCCGCCGCAGGGCCTGGATCTTCTGGGGATCGGTCTCTTCCGCCACCTTAGTCAGATACAGCCTTCTTCCCTTGTGGCCCTCGCCGCGTTCGGCGAAGAGGTATGCCGCATGCGGATTGGACTGCAGATTGCTGTGGCTGAGGCGGTCGGCCATGATAAAGGCCACCGTCTGCTCGTCCAGGAAGTGCGGGCGGGCGTACACAGCGGCATCCACCTCCCCGGCGGCACTCGCCGTTGCGAGGATGCCCGTCCCGCTTGTTCTCTCGAAGTATTCACTGAGTTTCATGGGCTGTCTCCTATTGCTTCAGTCTAGGCGCACAACCGCCCTGCTTCTGTGCCAATCGATTGGCGGAACCGGTCTTGGCAGGGCTTGATCCGCGCAAAGCGACAAGCCACGCTCAGAAGTTCTCGGCAGCGATCTCGAAGTGGGCCTGGGGGTGCTTGCAGACCGGGCACGTCTGGAGCGCCTTCTCGCCCTCGTAGACGAAGCCGCAGTTGCGGCAGACCCACTTGACTTTGCCGGGCTTCGCAAAAACTTGGCCGGACTCAAAGTTGGCCAGCAATTTCTTGTAGCGGAGTTCGTGTTCCTTCTCGATCTTCGCTAGGCCGTCGAACAGGCGGGCGATATCGTCAAATCCCTCTTCCCTGGCGGTCTTGGCCATGCCGGGATACATGCTGGTCCACTCATGGTTCTCGCCCCCTGCGGCTGCCCTGAGGTTGGCAGCCGTATCGCCGATGCCGCTCAGGAACTTCAGGTGCAGCTTGGCGTGCTCTTTCTCCTGCTCGGCCGTCTCAAGGAAGATCGCCGCGATCTGCTCGTAGCCCTCCTTCTTGGCCACCGAGGCGAAATACGTGTACTTATTGCGGGCCTGCGATTCGCCTGCGAACGCGTCCTTCAAACACTGCTCGGTTTTGCTGCCCTTAAGTTCTGCCATGGTCTTCTCCATTCCCTTTTCATTAGGTAGTGATTGCGGGTCGCACGTGGGTTCCTTGGCAAGCGGCCTGATGGTGGCGCCAAGCCCGCCAGTTTCTGCGAGATGCTCAAAGACGTCCTTCGCCGCCGGCCGCTTCTGTAACAAGCTTGAGAAGTCCACCTTGCCTTCGACGGCCTGCCTGAGTCTTCCGGAGATCGATGCGTTCCCCAGGAGGATGGCGCCGACCAGCCTCCCGTCGTGGAATACGAATCGCAGGTACTGGCCGCCCTGTTCCTCCTCGATTACCTGGAAGCTGGCGTCTTCGCCCTGGAACTGGCCCAGGCTCAAGAGCTCCAGACCGAGAACCTTCAGTGTGTTCGATATGGGCATGCCGCCGAACTCCACGCCCATGCCCATTGCGTTCATCCCTGCAATGCCGCCCTGGTACTGTGCGGGTCCCCATGTTCCATAGAGCACGCCACGATGCTCGGCAATATCACCGGCTGCCAGCACGTCGCCATGTGAGCTTACCAAGTGGTTGTTTACGACCACGCCACCGCCAACCTCAAGGCCCGCTCGACGGGCGAGGTAGCTGTTGGGCCGGATGCCCGCGGCGAGCACGACCAAGTCGGCTCCGATCGTTTCACCGTCCTCCAGCAGCACCCCGGCGGCTTTCTCATCGCCGAGGATTTCTTTCGTCTTGCCATCTGTCCGCACGCGGATGCCGAGGGCCTCCACGTGCTCTAGGAGGTGGCGGGCGGCCATTTTGGTGAGCTGTCGCGGCATCAGCCAGCCATGCCCCTCTATCAGGGTTACCTTGGCCCCACGACGGGCCAACGCGCCGGCAGTTTCCAACCCAAGCACACCGCCGCCTATGCAGACGCACCTGGCGCCGTCGTGCAGGTTCGCCAGGATCGCCTTGGCGTCATCCACCGTGCGCAGGGTTACTACGGATGCACGCTGCGCTCCGGGTATGGGGGGGACAAACGGGTGTGCTCCGGCGGTGAGAATGAGCTTGCCGAACGGCTCGATCCGACCACCGCGAAGTTCCACGGCGTGTTCATCAAGCCGCAGTGTTACGGCCTCAGAGGCAGGTGAGAATTGGATGTGGCTGTCCGTGTACCACTGCTCAGGATGGATTGGCAGTTCCGCCTCCTCGATCTCGCCGGCAAGGTAGCGGGTAAGGTTCAGCCGGTAGTACGGAAGGTGCGACTCTTTGGAGAGCAGGACCACTTCTACATCCGGCGACACCCGGCGGACGGCCTCCGCTGCCGACACGCCGGCCACGCCAGCCCCGATGATGATCACGCGGGGGCTGCTGCCTTGCCGCGACGATGGCGCAATCTCTTCTGCCGCCTCGAAGCGATCCTGGGAGGCGCCACAGACCGGGCAGACCGCCGGGGGCAACTGGCCGCGATGAATGTGACGGCAGTTGAGGCATCGCCACGCATTGATCTTGAGCGCCGGCGGGGCGGGTGGCTCCTCGTGCGCCTCAAAATCCTCCCGGGTTGCGCCGCACACCGGGCAGGAATTAGGCGCGGCCATCCCACGATGAACGTACCCGCACACGCTGCATCGCCAAGCCTTGTCCTGCTCGCCACCAATTTGGCTGTGCTCGCTCATTTGGCCTCCGGTTGCCGCTGAGCATTATACCCCTGCGACAGTCTAGGGGAAGCACCTTGTCCCCCCTAATAATTCGGTCGCTACGGTACCATAAGGACTTACGGCAGGTTGCCATCTGAGACATTTCGTGCTATCAGGGCCGTATGAATACCGTCCTAAACCTCTTCAAGAACCACTGGAACGCGATGTCATGCATCGGCGAGCTTCTGGGTTAGTGGGCTCGTTTTCGCTGCCTATTTCCAGTAGGAGTTTGGCTGTGCCGTGAGCAAAACCAGAGTTGCTCCTGGTACGACGTGGGAAAGATTGGCGTCCGTGTCGAGCCGGGGGGAACCGTATCCCGGTGCGACTACTTGCTCGCTTTCGTCCCTGCCCATGGCGTGTCCATGTTCGCTTCGGGCTTGCCCCAGGTCTTCAGCAGGAACCTCTCAAGGATCGGGTCTCGCTGGCCCACGGCGTCGCGTTCTTCCTTCGTGCCGAAGTACCGCGTCGTTACGCCCGCGAAGAACTCCTTGTGGTCGGCCCGGACGACCCAATCCCCGGGCGGGTACTTCCCTTCCTCGCGAGCCCGCTTGTGGGCCGCCAGCACATCGGGATTGTCGAATGAGAGAATCTGATCGTGGTACGCATGGGCCAACTCGTGCAGCAGGACGGTGGCCGACGGATTGTCGCCCCTCTTGGCCAGGGACGCAGCATTGCCGAACTCGACGCACTTGTGCTTGTCGGGGTTGAAGTCCATGTCTATCAGCCAATCGAGGCCCGGGTGGTACTGGTAGGCCGACGTCCCGCCGTATGGGCCTTTCGTCGAATTCACTTCGAGCCAGATCTTCACCTTCAGCAGCTTCGCCTGCGGGCCTGCGGGTATCCACGTCTTGACGCGGACCATCGCGTCGGTCAGGCGCTTCATAGCCGCGGCCCCCGTTTCGGCGTGCTCCCCGCCGGGCAGGAGGGCGTTATGGACATAGACCTGCCAGCCGGCCAGCGTCTTGACGGTGTAGCTGGTCGTTGGCTCGTAGCTCTTGGCGGCTCCGGGGGCGGGACGGGCCGTGCCCTCGGGCAGGATGCCGGTCTCGCTTATCCAGTGCCCCAGGTTGGCCTTCCACGGATTGGGCCTCTTCGTCACGTCATGGCCGCCCTGCTGGTAGAGTTTCAGCGTCGTCGCCACGCCGGCTTTCTTGAGCGCCTCATGGTAGAGGATGCTGTTTTCCGGGGGGACCAGCCCGTCATCTTTGGCGTGGGCCAGAAATGTCGGCGGGGTGCTGGCGTTGACCTGCAATTCGTTGGACAGGTCGTCGATCAGCTTGGCGTCGGGATTGGGGCCCAGCAGGCGAGCCACCGACGGGCCGTGCGGGTGGTTCTTCATGCTGACAACCGGGCAGAACAGCGCCATGTAGTCAGGCCGGGAACTGAACCGCTCGACGGGGTCCTTCGCGTCCGGCTTGCCGAGGTCGTAATGCGTCGCCAGCGTTGTCGCCACGTGCCCGCCCGACGAGAACGCCACCACCACGACGCGTTTGGGGTCTATGTTCCATTTCGTCGCGTTGGCGCGGATCGTCGCCACGGCGCGCTTGGCGTCCTGCAGCGGGGCCGGGTGAAGGTAGCCATGCACAGGCAGGCGGTACTTCATGCTGAAGAATCGTACCGGGCGCGTCTGGAAGAACTCCCAGAACGTCCCGTAGCCCGAAATGTGCTTGTATCCGCCCCCAGGGATCAGCAGCACGGCCGGGGTCGGGCTCTTGGCGTCCTTGGGCGGCGGGAAGATCTTCAACGTGGGCGTATCATTCTCTTCGGTTCCCTTGGCCCCCGGCGCTCCGTCGGGCCAGAGCTTCATATCCTCACCCCACACCGGCCCCGCCGCGACCGCAACCGCCAACACCGTCACGCACGCGGCGAAGAAAAGCGGGCTGGATCCGCCTGCGCTGCCTTTCTTGCCCTCAATCTGTTCATCACTCCTGCTTCTACGCAACATAATCCAGCCTTTCTCCGTCGGGTTCGGCGTATGCTTGCACGGCCCTCCCAAACTCATCGAGACGCCATAGCTTACCGCGTGATCATGTGGCGTCAAGACCCCCAAGTCTGTTCGGGAATTGTGCGGGCCGAAAAACGCTGGACCACTATACAGGGCCCGTTTTTCGCGCCGATTACCAGTCTCAGCCTTCGCACCCCGGTGTGATGGGTATGTGCTGACTCGGATCAGCCACGAAAGTCGCCATCACCGCACTGGCAGCCCCAAGAACTCACCGCTCGTGCTGCCGGATGTGGTTTTCGGGATGGACAGGATACCGGAGAGAACGACAGGAGACGCGTGAAGTTTCATCTGCAATCGTTTATCATTCTGGGGAGCGAGAACCCGGTCGTTTGAGCGACTGAGCGTTCGCTCTATGCCGGCCGGAGCACAGGTGGAATGGATAGCCAACAGACACAAGATGCTGCCCTCTGCGAGCGAGTGAAGGAGCTAACATGCCTTTATGGCCTGGCGCAACTTGTGGATCGCCCGGGCATGTCACTGGCGAAAATCCTGCAAGACGCCGTCGAACTGCTGCCCGCCGCGTGGCAGTATCCGGAGATCACAGTGGGACGGATCGTCTTTGGCGGGCGATCATACATGACCGCCAACTTCAAGGAAGGTGGCCAAGTACAGTCCGCTCCGCTTGTGGTGAAGGGCCTGGCGCGAGGCTGTATCGAGGTTGTATATGTTGAGGAAAGGCCCGACCTGTACGAGGGTCCCTTCCTGAAAGAGGAGCGGCATCTCATCGATGAGGTGGCTCGCCAGATCACGCTCATCATCGAACGGCGGCGGGCGGAGGAGGACAGTGTCTGCCTGCAGGATCAACTCCGTCACGCGGATCGCCTGGCAACGATCGGGCAATTGGCCGCCGGCGTGGCGCATGAACTGAACGAACCGCTGGGGCACATTCTCGGCTTTGCGCAACTGGCCCAAAAGAACCCCGGTCTTCCCGAGCCTGTCGGCAAGGACCTTGCGAAGATCGTGGCCACGTGTCTGCACGCCCGACAGATCATCACCAGCCTGCTGCTGTTCTCGCGTCAGATGCCGCCGCAGAAGGCCAAGTTGGATCTCAACGTCGTGGTCGAAGAAGGGTTGTGCCTGCTCGAGCCACGGTGCGCCAGGAGCGGCATTGACGTCGTGCGTCACCTGTCGGCGGATCTGCCGGAGATTACAGCCGATGGGTCGCAATTGCGCCAGGTTTTCGTGGACTTGGCGGTCAACGCCATCCATGCGATGCCCGGCGGCGGCCTGCTGGAAGTCGCAACACGCCTCTGCGGCGATCGCGTGGTGCTCACTGTCCGGGACAACGGCATCGGGATGAGCGAGCAAGTTCTCAAGGAGATCTTCATCCCGTTCTTCACGACCAAGGACGTTAACGAAGGGACGGGGCTGGGCCTGCCCGTGGTCCACGGGATAGTTACGTCCCATGGTGGAACGATTAGTGTCGAGAGCGCTCCCGGCCAGGGCGCCCGGTTCGAGGTTGAGTTCCCGGTGAGTGCCAAAGGGGAAGATAACGGAGACCGGACAGATGACACCGCCAAGTAAGAAGGCGTCGATTCTCGTTGTAGACGACGTCCCGAACACGGTCGAAGTTATACAGCGGAATCTTACAGCGGTGGGGTACGCGGTCCTCACCGCGCCCGGAGTCCACGAGGCTATCCGGATCGCCGAGAGCACGCCAATCGATCTGGTGATAACGGACTGGAAGATGCCCAAGGTAAGCGGCATCGACCTGGTGAGGCACGTTCGGGATAATCTCCGAGATACAGAAGTGATCGTGATCACGGGATACCCTTCGGTCGAGGGAGCCGTGGAGGCGGTCAAGACAGGGGCGGAGGAGTACCTGCCCAAACCGTTCACGGATGAGGAGCTGCTGGCTGCGGTTCGGCGAGCACTGGAGAAGCTGCGAATGCGCCGTTTCGGCGCCGCCACCCCGCGGACGCCGGTCAGGCCATACGGGCTCATCGGCGACTCGGTGCCCATGCTGGAGGTCTTCAAGGCCATTGGCAAGGCTGCGTCCGCCTCCGCAACTGTACTCATCGGGGGCGAAAGCGGGACGGGTAAGGAGCTGGTTGCCCGAGCCATCCATTACAGCAGTAAGCGGTCTGCCGCGGCGTTCGTGCCGGTCAACTGCGGGGGCATCCCGGAGGGCCTGCTCGAGAGTGAGCTGTTCGGCTACGTGAAGGGGGCGTTTACGGGGGCAGATGAGTCCCGGGCGGGTTTCTTTCAAACAGCCGACGGCGGCACAATCTTGTTTGACGAAGTCAGCGAGACCAGTCTGGCCATGCAGGTGAAACTGCTTCGCGTGCTCCAGGACCGGGAAGTCTACATGGTCGGCGCCAAACGCGGCAGACGGGTGGACGTCCGGGTTCTGGCATCGACGAACAAGTCTCTGCCCGACCTGGTCAAGAAGGGCCTGTTCCGTGAGGACTTGTATTTTCGCCTGAATGTGATAACCATCGAGCTGCCGCCCCTGCGGGGCCGGGGCGACGATATCCTGCTCCTGGCACACCATTTTGCGAAGAAGTATGCCGGAGAGTCGGGCAAGCCGGTGCCCCGCTTCTCGGGCGAGGTGATGCACGTGCTGAAGAACGGCTACTACTGGCCGGGCAATGTGCGAGAACTGGAAAACGCCGTCCACCGTCTGGTCGTCATGACCGATGGGGACCATATCGACGTTCAGGACTTGCCGGCGCCGTTGCGATTCTGCGTTGCCCGCCAGCCCGACCTCACCCGCCCCTTGGCTGAGGTCGAGGCCGAGTACATCCGGAATGTCCTGGCAAGCGTGGGGGGAAACAGGACCCAAGCCGCCGAGGTGCTTCAGATCGATCGTAAGACGTTGCGAGAGAAGCTGAAGAAGATCGAAACGCGATCTGGCTCCTGAGGGCTCCCGGATCGGGGAGTTCTGCCCAGGCGGTACGAAATGCCCCGCCCGACCGTCGAATCGGGAGGGCCGTGCAATTCGGGGGCTTGCCGATACCGGCGACATTGATCTGCGTCGTTCTCCTGCATTTCCAAGATGTTACGGTGGTCGCACCGCGCCTGCCAGTAGGTGGTGAAACGAGATGGCACACCTGTTGCAATAACTCTGCCTAAGGCGAAGGCCCCGTGAACTGTAACTATTATGCACCGGACTGCTTCCTAGAGGATGGCGGGCCATGGCAAGGCCGTCGGAAAGCAACAGTCAAGAAGGAGATCGGATCATGTCTGACGACCATCTCTTCCCTGATCCCGCGAGAGTCCCGCAATACGCTGTGGGGCGGCGCGGCGACTCCAGGCGGTACCGGGATCTGTGTTCGACCTGCAACCATGCGGGGGCGTGCGGCGGGCGGAGCACGCCGCAGCGCCCCATCGTGTTCTGCGAGGAGTTTGACGTCTTTATCCCCATGCCGGCAGCGGAACCTGCCCGTGCCGTGTCCGCCCGGGCCGGAAAGAGGCAGATCGCGAGCAAACGCCCCGGGCTCTGCATGAACTGTGACAATGCCGAAACCTGCACGACACCCAAGCCGGAGGGTGGGATTTGGCACTGCCAGGAGTACCAGTAGGATGACCGGGGCCATGGCGACATCGGATCAGGCAAGGCCACCAGCGCCGGAGCCGGCGGATCAGCGGGACGTCCTGCGAATCTTGGCCAAGCACGGCCGCGACCGAGGCGGACTAATCGCCATTCTCCAGGAGATCCAGGCGCGATACGGATACCTCCCCGAGCAGGCCCTGCGGGCGGTGAGCGAGGAGACGGGCCGGTCGCTGGTGGACGTCTACGGCATCGCGACGTTCTACCGCGCCTTCAGCATGGTCCCGCGGGGCAAGCACCTCGTCTGCGCGTGCCTCGGCACGGCCTGCCACGTCCGCGGGGCGCCCAGGGTCGTGGAGGAGCTCGAGCGACAACTCGGCGTCCGGGCGGGGCAGACCACACCGGATGGGGAATTCACTCTTGAAACCGTCAACTGTCTTGGGGCCTGCGCCCTGGGGCCCGTGGTCGTCATCGATGGCCGGTACTTCTCGAAGGTCAAGAAGTCTAAGGTCCAGCAACTCCTCGACGAAGCGTCCGCCGGATTCGGCAAGGCCGGGACCGGCCCGGAGGAGGGGGCCTTCCCCATCGAAACAAGCTGCCCCCGATGCAACCACAGCCTGATGGACGGGAACCTTCCCATCGACGGACTTCCCTCCATCCGGTGCAGCATGTCTTTTGACCGGCAGCATGGGTGGTTGAGGTTGTCTTCGCTGTACGGCAGCAGGAACATGCTTGCCGAGCACGACATTGCCACTGGCACGGTAGTGAGTTTCTTCTGTCCTCACTGCCACGCGAAGATGGAAGGCACCGCGGTGTGCTCGGAGTGCGAGGCACCGATGGTGCCCATGATGATCCGCGGGGGGGGCGTGATGCAGATCTGTTCCCGCCGTGGGTGTGAGAACCGCGTGTTGGACCTGACTTGACTGATGCGGCGCGGGGCGTGCCGGCTGGCGGCCGGCTGTCCCACAGAGGACGGTAAATGCCCAGGTTAAACTCATTGGACGAGTTGCGGAATCTGCGGGATCTGCTGATGTCCGACCAAGACACCGGCAGGCTTGGCATCGCTATCTGTGCGGGAACGGCCTGCCGGGCCAGCGGGGCCTCCGGCGTCATACAGGCCGTCAAGGGACACATCATACGGAACGGCCTCCAGGACAGGGTCTGGCTCCAGACCACGGGCTGCCACGGATTCTGTGAAATGGGGCCCTTCATCCTTACTGTGCCTCAGGGCGCCTTCTACACACAGGTGAAGCCCGGCGACGTGCCGAGGATCATGGCAGCGGCACTGGCCGGCGACTATGCGGAGGACCTTCTTTACCGCGACCCCAACACGGGCAAGGTCTACCACCAGCGCGACGAGATCCCGTTCTTCAAGTACCAGAAGCGGACGATTCTGGACATGAGCCAGCGGATAGACCCGACGCGCATATGCGACTACATCGCGCAACAGGGCTATGCCGCCCTGGACAAGGCGCTGGCCGGGCAAGGACCGGCCTGGCTGATTCAGGAGGTGAGGGATTCGGGCTTGCGGGGCCGAGGCGGAGGAGGGTTCCCCACGGGCCTGAAGTGGCAAATGCTCGCCGAGCAGCCGGGCCGGCGAGGCAAGTTCGTCGTCTGCAATGCCGACGAAGGCGACCCCGGCGCGTACATGGACCGGAGCGTCCTCGAAGGCAATCCCCACAGCATCATCGAGGGCATGATCATCGGCGCTTACGGCACTGGGGCGACGGAGGGCATCGTATATGTCCGGACGGAGTATCCCCTGGCGATCCGCCATCTGACCGTGGCGCTGGAGCAGGCCCGGGAGTACGGGCTGCTCGGTGGGAACATCCTGGGCAGCGGTTTCTCGTTCGACATCAAGGTCGTTCGCGGCGCCGGGGCGTTTGTCTGCGGGGAGGAGACGGCCCTGATCCGCTCGATCGAAGGCAGGATGGGCGAGCCGCGGCAGCGCCCGCCTTACCCGATCCGCAAGGGCATCGACGGCAAGCCCACGGCCATCAACAACGTGGAGACCTGGGCCAATATCCCAGTCATCATCCGTCAGGGGGCCGCGGCATTTGCGAAGGTCGGCACAAAGGGCAACTCGGGAACGAAGATCTTCAGCCTGGTTGGGAAGATCAAGAACACCGGCCTCGTCGAGGTCCCCATGGGCATCACGATCCGCCAGATCGTTTACGACATCGGCGGCGGCCCGCTGGGCAAGGCCAAGATCAAGGCGGTGCAGACCGGCGGGCCGTCGGGCGGCTGCATCCCCGCGAGCCGCTTTGACCTGCCCATCGACTATGACAGCCTCGCCGAGGCGGGATCCATCATGGGCTCCGGGGGCATGATCGTCATGGACGATAACACCTGCATGGTGGACATAGCGAAGTACTTCATGAACTTCCTGAAGGAAGAGTCTTGCGGCAAGTGCTTCACCTGCCGCAAGGGCACCCAACGGATGCACGAGATTCTTGACGACATCTCGAAGGGCCGGGCTAAGTCGGAGGATGTGGCCTTGCTGGAGGAGTTGGCGCTGGCGGTGAAAGACACCACGATGTGCGGCCTCGGGCAGACGGCGTCAAACCCGGTGCTCAGCACCCTCCGCTACTTCCGCGACGAATACGAACGCCACGTGGCGGACAGGAAATGCGACGCCTTCGTGTGCGGCGAGTTGGTGGGCGCGCCTTGCCAGTCCGCCTGCCCGCTGGACACCGAGGCCTGGCGCTACGCGGCGCTCATTGAAACAGGCCGATACGAAGAGGCCTACCAGGTCATCCGAGAGGCCAATCCCCTGCCATCCATCTGCGCACGGGTCTGCGACCGCAAGTGCGAGCAGCGATGCCAACTCGGCTCCAGCGGCGGTGAAGCCGTCGCGGTACGCGCCTTGAAGAGGTTCGTCACCGACCGGGTCAGCCCGTCGGCGTATAAACATCCCAAGGTCGAAAGATCCGGCGGCAAGACGGGGAAGGTCGCGATCGTGGGCGCCGGCCCCGCCGGTTTGGCCGCCGCCCACTACCTCTCCAGGTTCGGCCATAAGGTCACCGTCCTGGAGGCTGGCGCCGAGCCAGGCGGAATGCTGATAAGTTGCATACCCTCCTACCGCCTGCCCCGAAGCATTGTGCGACAGGAGATCGAGTTGCTGCTGGACAAGAACATTACGCTCCGGTGCTCGACCGCACTGGGGCGCGACGCGACCATCGACGACCTCTTCGCGGAGGGTTTCAAAGCGATCTTCCTGGCTATTGGCGCCGACAAGAGCTGGACGCTCGATCTCCAGGGCGAGAACTTTTCCGGCGTCTACTCGTCGATGGAGTTCCTCAAGGCCTTCAACTTGCGGGGCGAGGAGCTGGCGGGCGGGCATGTGGCCGTTATCGGTGGAGGCAACTCCGCCGTAGACGCCGCTCGCGTTGCCATCCGCCAGGAGAACGTCCAGTCCGTCAGTCTTCTGTACCGTCGGACTGACCAGGAGATGCCCGCTTACGCCGAGGAGGTCGAGGCCGCCATCGAGGAGGGCATCAGACTCCACACGCTGGTCTCGCCCTTGAAGATCCGCTACATCGAGGCGGCCGTCAGGGAGGGTATCCGGGTCGAGACGATGGTCCAGCCCGTGAAGATCTACTCTCAGGCGGGGCGCCTGGTCGGCATAGAGTGCATCCGGAACCAGTTGGGCGAGGTCGACGCCAGCGGGCGGCGCAGCCCGGTTCCCATGCCCGGCTCGGAGTTCAGCTTGTCCCTGAACACCCTGATCGTGGCCATCGGTGAACGCCCCGACAGCGACTGCCTCGCCTCCATGGGCATCAGGATCAGCAAGGCCGGACGTCTGCCCGTGGACGGCCGGACCTTCGCCACCAACCGCCAAGGCGTGTTTGCCGGCGGCGACCTGGTCACGGGCCCCAACACCGTGGCCGATGCCCTCGCCGCGGGCAAGAAGGCGGCCGCGGTGATCGACCGCTACCTCCGGGGCGAATCACTGGCGCCGGAGCCGAAGGTCAACCTGCCGGAGTTCTTCCTGGAGCCCGCTGATGTCGGCGAGGACGAGCGCGAGCAGGCCGGGCGGGCCGAGCCGGCCGTCATCCCCGTCGAGTCCCGACGGAAGAACTTTGCAGAGGTGGAAATGGCCCTATCGACCGAACAGGCTCACGCCGAGGCCCGACGCTGCCTCCGGTGCGACCTGGCCTTCACCCGGCGACAGAAGGAAAACGCGGCCACCTGCGTGGCGTCAGGGGAGGCATCGGCATGATTACACTGGCCATAAACGGGCTGCAGGTGTCTGTCGAGGAAGGTTCCACGCTGCTGGAGGCCGCGAGCTTCCTGGGCTTCCCGATCCCGACGCTATGTCACATGGAGGGGTTATCGCCCTACGGCGCCTGCCGCCTTTGCGTGGTGGAGATTGGCACGGGCCCCAAGGCCAGGCTGGTCACCTCATGCACGTACCCGGCCGAGCCAGGGCTCCAGGTGCGAACCGCCTCCTCGCGCGTGCTCCAGGCGCGGCGTATGGTCCTCGAGCTGCTGCTGGCCTCGTGCCCGCAGTCGAAAGTGATCCAGGACCTGGCCTCCGCCCACGGCGTGCGGCAGCAGCGGTTCCGGCAGGAGCACGATGACTGCATCCTCTGCGGGCGGTGCGTCCGCATGTGCCAGGAGCAGATGATGGCCAATTCCATCGGTTTCCGCGGGCGCGGGGCCAAGCGGAGCCTGGGCACGCCATTCGACATCAAGTCTGACACCTGCCGGCAGTGCGGCGGCTGCATGTACGTCTGCCCCGCGTGCCAACTTCGCTGCACCTACACGGAACCGGACAAGGCCATCTGTGGCGGCTGCGCGAATTTGCCCCCGCCGTGCATCGACAAGGATCCGTTTGACGACATGATGTGCTACATGGACCCCTGTGTAGCCTGCGAGATACCCACAGACAGGTAGACCTGCAAAGGAGCCGGCTTCCATGATCACTACGTTCTCCAAGACGAACGCTTCGGCGGCAACCCTCACGAAGAACCGCACCGAGGGTTCGGTGGTGCCCGCCTCGGGCATGTGCGTAACCTGCGTCGACGGCTGCATCGGCATGTGCGAGATCGGCAAGAGCGCATACCGAGGACACGAGGTCATCTACCCGCAGCCATTCGGCGTTATCACCACCGCCGCGGAGAAGTCCTATCCCGTCGATTACTCCCACTTCAGCATCATGGGGACGGCGGTCGGCGCCCACGGAGTCGAGGCCGACAGCGACAAGGCGATCTTCCCGGCCGTCAACCTGGAAGTCGTCTTTGGCCACGACAACGGCATCAGGTTTCGGCGGCCCTGGATCATCCCCGGCATCGGCTCGACGAACATTGCCAAGAACAACTGGGAGGGCCTCGCCATCGGTTCGGCCCTGGCGGGAACAGGCCTGACGATCGGAGAAAACGTCGTAGGCATGGACCCCGAGGCCGTCTTCAAGAACGGGCGCGTGGTGGACACGGTCGACCTGAAGCGACGGGTCCAGCTCTACAAGGACCACCAGCGCGACGGGTACGGGGCCATTATCGTCCAGGCGAACATCGAGGACACCCGGCTGGGTGTGCAAGAGTACGCCATCGAGACACTCGGCGTGGAATGCGTGGAACTCAAGTGGGGCCAGGGCGCGAAAGACATCGGCGGTGAGGTGAAGGTTCGCGACCTCAAGAAGGCGCAGGTCCTGCACGAGCGGGGCTATCTCGTCCTGCCCAACCCGACCGATCCTCACGTCATCAAGGAGTTCGAACGCGGTGCGTTCAAGGAGTTCGAGCGACATTCCAGGGTCGGGATGGTCACGGAAGAGTCCTTCGCCGAGCGGATCGACCAGCTCCGCAAGGCCGGAGCGAAGTACATCTTCCTCAAGACCGGCGCCTACCGACCCGCCGACCTGGCGCGGGCCGTCGCCTTCGTGTCACGGTACAAACTCGACCTGCTCACCGTCGACGGTGCCGGTGGCGGAACGGGCATGAGTCCCTGGCGGATGATGAATGAATGGGGCGTGCCCCCGGTGTACCTCCACTCACTGCTGTATCGCTACGCCAAGAGGCTCGCAGACAAAGGGCAGCACCTCCCGGCCCTCGCTGTGGCGGGCGGGTTCGCCTTCGAGGACCAGATCTTCAAGGGTCTTGCAGTAGGCGCTCCTTTCGTCAAACTCGTCGGCATGGCCCGCGCTCCAATCGCCGCCGCCATGGTCGGCAAGACCATAGGACGCACTATCGAGGAAAACCAAGTGCCCGTCTACGTCGAGCGATTCGGGACGTCGAAGGACGATATCTTCGTCACGGCCGGCGCCCTGCGGCAAGAGCTCGGAGACAAGGAGTTCGATAAGCTCCCCACCGGAGCGCTGGGACTGTACACCTACTACGAACGCCTGGACCAGGGACTGCGCCAACTCATGGCCGGCAGCCGGAAGTTCGCCTTGGAGCATCTATCTCGCGAGGACCTGGCCGCGTTGACACGTGAGGCAGCAGAAGTCAGTGGCATCCGGTACATAATGGATGTCGACGAAGGCAAGGTGGACTCCATCCTGGACAGTTGATGAGCACGGCAAGGCATGAAGTGCTGTGATCTATGGTCGCGGTAGGGACCGCCCTTTCGGGCGGTCCCCCGCACGGATCCGTACTTGCGGAGTTACCGCATACGGCTCTTATCTCGGAATCCTTCAATAACCAGGACTCGCCGGCCGCTGATGTATGGGCGTTGGGCACGACTTTGTACATGCTGCTCACCGACACGCTTCCGTACCCGGAACTCGATGAACGGGACGTCGCCGAGGCAAAGCGTTTCCTGCGGCCGCTGCGCCCGGCAAGCGTGTACAACCTGGCCGTGGATTCATCGCTCGACTCGATCTTGACCCGTTGTCTGACCAGGAATCCTACGGAACGATATCCGGACGCAACCGCGCTCCTGGATGACCTGACTCGCTGGCGCCCGGGGCGGCCCGATATCAGTTCATCTCCGACAAGCAGCGCTCAACTCGGAGAAGGCAAGATTGCCATGGGGATGCGCTCACCCACGGATGCCCTCGCTGCCCAGGACATGGTGCAGCGTGCCCTGGACATGTCTAAGAACCCCGGCAGCCTCATGATCGCTGCCGACTTGTTGGAAGAGGCGGTAAACAAAGCCCCGGAACTACGGGAGCGTTACGAGAGCCAGTTGAAGCTTTGGCGACGGGGAATCTGCATGTGAGAGAAGGAGTTGGCTGGCGTGGATGAGTCGAGTACATCACTGGGCGTTGATGGAGAAAGCAAAGCGATGCTCGACATCGCCACGCCGGATATGTACCGCATCAACGCATTCCGAGTCCTTGGGCTGTCAGTAAATGTCTCACCCAGGGATTTGACCAAGCACCAAGGAAGGATGATCAGGCGTAAGAAACTCGGTGATGACGCATTCCAGGCTCAGCCTGCCATCCTTCCCCTCAATCCACCGCCGGATGCCGATGCCATACGAAGAGCCAACCAGCGGCTGCAAGACCCCGTGTTGCGGATACTCGACGAACTATTCTGGTTTTGGCCTGTAGGTCGCCAGGATTCGGCGGTGGACACCGATCTAACGTCAATGCAGCAGGGGCACGTCCTAACCGGCGCGCATCATTTCTGGCTGCAACTTGAGCAAGACAGGGAGCACCGGTTCATAGCTATACACAACCTGGCCGTCCTTCATCATGCTATCGCGCTTGACATGGAGCACAAGGCGATTGTTTCCGGAGGCAACCCAGGGGCGAAATTCAACTCGCACCGTGACACGCGGTGGCAAATGGCCTTGAAGTATTGGTCGGCTGTGGTGGCTGAAGAGGCTGTGTGGGAAAGGATCGAGGATAGGATTCGCGAGTTGGACGACCCCCAACT
>CAYOBS010000037.1:0-16728 GCA_964402305.1 uncultured Planctomycetaceae bacterium
GGCGAAATCCGCCGCCGGATCACCCGCAGCCTGCCGGTGAGATATTTCGTGTGCGACGCGGTGGCCGATTTCATCCGGGTAAAGGAGCTATATCGTTGCTAGAGCTGCCTTTAGGCTCCAGACACGCGAGCCGCAAACTCCCGGCAGACCGAAAGAAAACCGATACTCTTGAGAAAATGTTGTGAAATTTGAATAAAATTTGCCCAATGGCCTTGACAAACACGGGGAACGTGTTACCATTACTGTTACTGGCGTTTGAAAATGAGGCTCCTCGGTCAATACTCCCTCCTTTGACCGAGTTTGTTGTAGGCGATGTCAGGCTCCCCTCCCCTGACGTCGCCTTTTTTTGCACCAACCACGGTCCATTGCCTCGCTGAAGCCGGCAAGCACCCTGCTGCCTGATAAATCCGAATCTCGAAGCACGAAATCCGAAACAATTTCAAAATACGAAATCCAAAACAAACAGAATCACAACAGACACTCAGGTTCTTCGTGAGCCTTGTGCCGGGCACCGGAGTTTTGAGCATTTGAAATTGGCAATTTGGATTTGTTTCGGATTTCGTGCTTCGAGATTCGGATTTTTGAACTCACCATAATTCGACGCCGCCGCCGGCCGGCCACTGACTTACAACCGCTTCGCAACAAGGTGGGCCAGCACCTCGGGGGGCACCAGGCCGGAGACGTCGCCGCCTGCCTGGGCGATCTGGCGGACCAGCCGGGATGAGATGAACGCGTACTGCGGGGCAGGCAGCACGAAGAGGGTCTCGACACCCGAAACCTGGCGATTTGTGTGGGCGATGGCAGTCTCGATGTGCAGATCGGCGGCGTCGCGTATGCCGCGAAGCAGCACACCCGCGCCGCAGCGCCGGGCGAAATCCACAGTCAGGCCCGCGTAGCTCTCGACACGGACATTGCCCAGTTCCCCGACAACCTGGCGGACGATCTCCATCCGCTGGGACACCTTCAGCAGCGAGGACTTCTCCGGGTTCTCGCCGACACCGACGATCAACTGCTCGTACAGCCGGGAGCCCCGACGGATCAGGTCCAGATGCCCGAGGGTAAGCGGGTCGAACGTGCCGGGAAAAACCGCGATCCGACTGCTGGTGCTGGTCTGGCTCATTGCATCGCTCCGCGGGGCGCGCCTGGCGGGCGCGGCCCGGTCGGCCGAAAAAAACAGCCCCCGACCACCGGGGCCGGAGGCTGACTTCGCGCTGGTTGGAGTAAAAGCTCAGATTCCGGTCTGGCCGTGCCACTTTGTAAGACCGCTGGCGCGATCGAACAACCAGAACATGTCGAAGTCCTCAACCATCTGGCGCGCCTGAACGTCCTCTTGCAGCCAAAGACGTTGACTGTGCTGGATCGGGTCTTCGGACGTCGTGCAGCCCACCAAAGCAATGCTCAGCAGGATCATGGCCATCAGCAACTTCTTCATCATCTCACCTCTCCCAGAGAGTCACGGAGTTTGCCCGGCTGTTCGAAATACTTTCGAGCCGGTTCACGGATATGCTATGTAGAGCCCCCGTGCATGTCAACGAGAAAAGATCGGCCGGAAAAGCGAATTTCAGTCCGCCCTTGTGGCGGGCTTGGCGCGTCCGGGTCAGCGGTGCGGCAGCCAGGCCGTCAGCCCGCGACGGACGCCAGCTCGGCCAATGCCGCCGCAAGTTCCGCGTAGATGTACGGCAGGCCATGGGCGGCGTGAAGGAGCTTGATCTGCCGGTGGAAGCTCTCATAGGCATCGCAAAACCACACGTGGGCGGATGGGTCGCAGAAGAACAGCCGGCACCCCAGCGCCCTGCCGGCGCGTGCGAGACAGCGGGCCTGGTCCTGGTGCGGGCACAGGGAGGCGGGCTTTGCCCGCGAACCATTGCGGATTGCGTCCCTGTCCCCAAGGGATTGCGGATTGTCGAAGATCCCCCAGGGGCGGATTTTCCCGATCGGCTCGGGCACCCGGTCGGGGGCAAATTTGATCATCAGTGCCAGCTCTCCGGCGGTGACGTAGAGCCTGTGGCCGAACTGCTCGAAGCGGCAGCACTGGCCGCATTGGCGGCATTCGAAGCGCTGCTCCCCGGCGGCGCGGTCGGCCTGGAGGAGGATCTGCTCGAGCCCGGCCAGGAAGCCGGCATCCGCGGCGCACATGGCCACGGCGCGGGCGAGCTCGCAATCGCCGTCGGTCCGGGCGCGAGAATCGGTCGTCCGCGGCGTGGAACCGTCCTGGCCGCGGGGGTCAGTCATCGGACGTCTCGATGCGCCGGGTCTCGATCTCGTTGAAGGACGCGATCTTGCCGCGGTTGACGCCGCGGCACTTCACGGCCGCGGCCGACCAGTCTTCGGGCCGGCGCAGGTTCCCGGGCCAGTATGGCCAGGTCCGGCACTGCGCGGGCCTGACCGCGTAGATGCCGCACTTCCGCAGGCCCAGGCCGTCGGCATTGAGGAAGATGCAGTCGCGCGACGGCTGGTGCTCTCGCAGGCTGAAGCGCCCACCGACGTGGCGGATGTACTTCTCCCGCATCTGCTCCTCGGGCATCCCGAGAAACTCGGTGATGGCGGCGATCTCCCGCTCGTTGAGCCAGACGTAGCCCTCCTCCGGCCCCGCGCAGCAGCGCCCGCAGTTCTGGCACTCGAAGGCCAGGCCGGCGATGTACCACGGCTGCTTGTCGTCGAAAAAGCTCATGAAACCCAGTATACCAATGGCCCAACCGGGCTGTCCAATGCGGCGCACCGCACGTTCTGCTTGTCGGCCTGGTGGTCGCGGGCCGCGTCCATCAGCCGGTTGCAGGTCGAGGCTGGAATGCGAAGCTGTTCGCCTGCGTGGACCTTCTTGAGAGCATTGCTCATCCGTGAGCCTTTGTCGTTCAAGGCATGGGGTACTGGTCGTGGATCTGACAATCCGGCAATTTCTTCTTGAGGCTCGCGATGTCCTCGTGATTCCAATGCTTCCCGGAGTCTCGCTCTATGAACAAGACTTTGAGCCCTCGCAGATCGCCCAGAAGTTTGAGACCGTCCGCAGTCAACTTCGGGCAATCTCTCAGCGACAGTTCACTCAGGGCCTTCAGTTGGGCAATCTGCGCAAGGCTGGTGTCGCCGACGCGGTGGCAGGCCCGAAGGTCCAGGCTCACCAGGTTCTCGAGTTTTGACAGGCTGCTGAGCCCACCGTCCGTGATGGCGAAGCAGTGGCTGAGATCGAGCTTCCGAAGGGTGCCCAGCGCCATGATGCGTTGCAACCCGTCGTCGGTGATCTTGTCGCATCGATGCAGGTTCAGTTCCGTCAGCCCATGCAGCTTGCTCACCAACCCTAACGTGTTGTCGGTGATCTTGGTTCCCGACAGCCAAAGACATCGCAGGTCGGACAGCAACGCCAACGGGGACAATACCTCTTCGTGGTCGAAAGTAACGTCGGCCATGCTGAGATGGGTCAAGCCATGCAACTGGCCAATGCTCTCCATCGAGACGGAATCCACGCGGTGATTATCAATATTGAGGTCCTGGAGCCGCGTCAGGTTGGAGAGGCTTGCCAACCCGCGAGAAGTGATTCCTTGGCAGTGGCTGACATTAAGCACAGTCAGATTTCCTTGCTTGCAGATCTCTTGCAGTCCGGCATCGGTTACTTTCCCGCACCAACGAACATCCAGAGATCGCAGGTGCGGCAGGCCCGCAATGAGGGCGAGAGTCTTGTCTGTAAGACGTGGGCAGTTCCCGAGGCACAGTATCCGAAGGTTTCGAAGATCGGCCAGCCCAGCGAATCCCTTATCCGTCATCTGGTCGGAATACTCTATGCTCAGAGTTTCAAGATTCGCGAGCGATCGCAATAGCGGTACGGACTCGTCACCAAGCCAGCGGGAGGTATCCGTCAATCCGGGAATCCGCTCTCGCTTCGCAAGGTCGATGGCTGCGCGGACCTGCTCTTGCGAACTCAGGTAGTGCAATCCGATGCCCCATTGATAGCAATCGGGAATCGCGAACATCTTACCATTCGACGTGATGCCGATCTCTTTGCGCCTGGCCGTGGGGGTGGCCTGGACCCAGACCTGTAGCTTCAGATCGCTCGCAAATTCCCGTGCCGAGTGACGTGGCGACTGCTCGGGGGCCTGTGCCCATCCGACGGCAGGCAGGACCGCGATAACTATTGCCGCCAACGTAAGGGACCGGTTGAAGTACATGGAAAACTCTTTTGCGAAATACCCGACCACAAATGACATTCTACCGTCAATTCGTCCCGATGGCGAAGCATGGGAAATCGCCATCCCCCACCGCCTTACGGCCTGGCGGGCGACGCCTCGCTGAGGCGGCGGTAGTACTGTTCGAGCACGTCGCGGAACTCGGAGGGCAGTTTGCCTTTCATCGCGTCGGCGATGTCGTCGCGGATGTACTTGGGCATCTCGGCCGAGGTGTCCCGGGCGACGTCGATCTGCCCGATGCGGAGCTTGCTCTGCTTGAGCGCGGAGATCGTCTGCTCCCTGGCCCGCAGGACGTTCTGATACTTGCCCTTGTCGAGGTCGCGCTGAACGCGGCTCATCAGCGTGATGGCCTGGAGGAACTTGAAGCCGGCGTAGTCGTTCACCTGGAACTGCCCTCGCAGGCGCTCGGCCTTGTTGACAATCGCGGCCTGCTTCTGGGCCATGCGGGGCATATCCTTGGCTATCTCCGGCGGCACGGGGCCTTCGAGGCCATCGGCGCCGCTGCCGGAAAGCTTCCCGCCGCCGGTGGCACCGCCGGGCGGTTCCTTGGACTTGTCGTCGACCTGGCCCTTCTGGAAAGGCTCGGGCGTCACCCGGGTCGGCGTGCGCCGCCCGCCCTTGTCCTGGGCCGAGTCGCCGACAAACTCGCCGCTGCTCTTGCCCGACCGCCCCTGGCCGGACCGGCCCTGAAGCTCGTTGTTGTTGGGAAGCTGGTTGCCCGTGACACCCTGGGCGCCCATGTTGGAGATCGGCCCGTCCATGGCGTCCCAGCCCATGCCGTCGGAGCCGCTGGACGCGGCGCGGGCGCTGAGGTCCTCCATCTCGTCAAACATCTCCTCTTCCTGCTCCAGCAGGTCGCCGACGAGGTCTTCCAACTCCTTGGGCAGCTCGGGGGCCTCGATCTTGCCCTGGTCGTCCGGCATGGACTCCATCGCCCACTTGATCCTGTCCGGCTCGTCGGGCAGCCACTTCTCGATGTTGTCCTTTATCTCCTGGCCGCCGCCCAGCGCGCCGTCCTCGGCGGCTGTGGCGATCTCCGTGGCCTTCTTCGAGAGGGCGTCCTTGGCCATCGTGATGTCGCTCTTTACGGCCAGGAGCTCTTTGAGCGTCGATGGGTTGGCGAAGTCCTGCTCGACCAGGCGGGAGAAGTCCGCGAACGTCTCATCCATGAACTTTTCCCACTTGTCCTCGACAGCGGCGAGGTCTTTCAGCAGTTTATCATCCTCGGCCGTGAGGGTATCGACGGGCTTCTTGTTGAGCCGCTCGGTGGCCTCGATGACCTTCTTCTGGTCCCCGAGGAAGGCCGCGAGCTTCTCGTCGAGGGCCTTTAGCTTCTCCAGCGCCTCGGGCGGCAGATCGCCGGCCTTGGGGCCTTTTTCCTTTTCCTTCAGGCCGCCGCTGAGCGACGGCATGATCGCCAGCAGAGTCTCAAGCGTGTCGATGATCTGGTCCTGTGTCTCGCTGAGCAGCTTGCAGGACTTGTCGCGCTGGGCGAGGTCGGCAAGCTGCGCGAGCACTCCTGCCTGGTCGACGGCCAGGCGTGCCTCGTTGTTGGCCAGCACCGCGAGGGCCTGCTGGACGGCCGTCATCTCCTTCTCGAACGGGAACTTCTCAGCCAGGTCGAGCAGGTCGGCGCGAATCCTCTTCTGACCGGCCTGGACGGTCTTTGCCGTGGCCGCCACGGCCGGCAGGTCCTTATGCCGCTTCCAGCATATGCCCGTATCGACGTGGGCGGTCTGCTGCCACTGTAGTATCGCCATCAGCCTGGCGCGCAGCTCGTCGTATCGCTTGGCCTTGGCGGCCGCGACTTCGGCGGCGTCCTGAACGGTGACCTTGAATCGCTGCGAGGCCGTCGTCTGCGGGCCGGCAATCTTGGGCAGGCTGCGGTTGTCGGTGACGGTGGCGTAGTAGATGATCACGTCGCCCTTGACCGTGCCCGGCGGCATCTCCAGCGTGTAGGGCAGGTCGGCCTTGGTCTTGCCGCTGACCAGCCCGGAAAACCCGTGAACTTCCTTAGGCTCGGCGCCCTGCTTGCCGGCGTAGAACCTCGCGTCGGTCAGGCCGTACTTGTCCAAGACGCGGATGAGCGTCGGCAGCTTGGCGCCGGGGGCCAGGTCGATGTCGCGGTTGGGCGTGATGAACTCGATCTTCGGCGGCGCATCCGGCAGGGCGTTTATGGGGAAGTAGCCTCGCAGGGCCGACGGCCCGCCGGCAGCAAAACCGCCGCTGCCGCCGCCGGACTCGGGGTCCGGCAGTTGCTGGCGGGTGTCCTCGATGACCACCCGGTAGGCGCCGCTCTCCAGCACGTCGATATTGGCCGCGAAACTCCTGCGGTCGGGTCCCGGCGCCATGGGCAGCCGGGCTGCGTCCTGGCGCTCGAGCAGGACGCTCTTTACCGGCGAGTGAGTCCGCAAGCTGACGGTCACGCGCGCCCCGACGGGCGCCTCGATCGCCCCAGTGGCGTTCTGGACGGTCCGGGCCTTGAGGCCCGTGTAGGATGGATATTCGTAGTGAAGGTCAAGCCCGTCGATCTTTACTCGCTGGAGCACGTTGACCTTGTAGTACGGCTTGTCCGCCGGCCAGCGCGACGGGCCGATCCTGACGGCGAACTCGAAGGACTGCTCGAACTTCTGCCCGCCCAGCACGAAGGTGGCGAGATTCTCGCCGGCGGACATCGCCCGCGGGGGTGAGTCCCTGAAGATCACCTCGGCCTGGTAAGCCGTGCGCTCCGGATTGGCTATCGTGGCGACGATGTTGACCGGCTCGCCAACGAAGCACGTCTCGCCATCGGCGGGGGAAATGCTCCGCAACTCGATGCGGTTGACCCGCTCGACGTATCCGGTCGGCGCGATCGCCGCCATAAGCCCGCGCCGCAGCGGGCCCGGCTGGAGTGCCGCGAAGCCCGCCAGCACCGCCGCCGCGACGCCCGCGGCCAAGGCCCATCTCGCCGCCGGCCGGCGCGAGACGCTCTTGCGGACGTCGACGTTCCGCGACCGCAGCAGGGCCTCGTAAATGGCAAGCTGGACAAGCTCCGGGCTGGACTGGCTTTCATCCCCGCACAGCAGGACGGTGTTGATCAGGTCGTTGCGAAGCTCCGGCAGGTTGGTCTCGATGAACCGGGCGGTCTGTGCCGGGTTCTGCTTCCAGGCCGCCGGACGCAGCACGAACCAGCCCGCCGAGGCGAGCAGGGCAGCCAGCACGCCAACCAGCACCGCCCATCGCAGCGCCGCCGGCGGCTGATCGGGCCAGTAGCCAAGCGCCAAGGCCGTGACGAGCACGCAGACGATGGCGACCGTCGCCGCCGCCAGCATCCCGGCCGAGAGGCCAAGCGTCCATCGCCGCGCCCGGACTTCCTCCAATTGCCGGAATATGTCCCTGGCGCCTGAATATCGCGGCAGCGTTGTCATAGGTAAAGTACCGTTATCGGTATCGGTATTGTACTCCTTATACATAGAAAAAAGTAGTGGTTAAACGCCTGGGGCGCGATCCAGGCGCATGCGGAGCGTTCGTAGTGCCGCCGTCCCCTTGGGGGCAGGAAGGCGGTATGCTTCTTCTTTGCTTGTACAAGTGGACAAG
The DNA here is from genome assembly GCA_964402305.1 of uncultured Planctomycetaceae bacterium. Classification (GTDB taxonomy): domain Bacteria; phylum Planctomycetota; class Phycisphaerae; order SM23-33; family SM23-33; genus JAUWQU01. The sequence goes on from CAYOBS010000037.1 coordinate 7,752, forward strand.
CGACAAAGAAGAAGAATATGCCCTTACGTGTACACTACAAACGCCAGAGGCAGAACGTTCGATACTCTCTTGCGCGGGAGGGGTTCAATCTCACACCGGTCGTCAAAAGTGTCGCAGGTATCGGCCGGGAACTGGCAACTCACGGAGATATGCGCGTGGTACACCAACAATCGGCGGGCAAAAGCGGGCGGTTTAACCGGCGGGGATTCCTCAAGCGAGCGGGCGGCGCAGCCGTGGCCGCCATTGCGGCGCCGCTGATCGTGCGGATGCCCCTTTTCGGGGCGGGCGCGCCGAGCAACCGGATCACCATGGGCTGCATCGGCACCGGGCGCATGGGCACCGGCGACATGCGGAGCTTCCTGGGTTTCCCGGATATCCGCATCCTGGCTGTGTGCGACGTGGACGCCCATCGCGCCGAAGCCGCCAAGGGCTTCGTGGACGGCGCCCATAAGGACTCCGGCGGCCTGGCCGGGGCGCCCGGCGGCTGCGGCACGTACGGCGACTTCCGCGAGCTTCTGGCCCGCGACGACATCGACGCGGTCTCGGTCGTCACGCCGGACCACTGGCACGCTATCCCCGCCATCGCCGCGGCGCGGGCGGGCAAGGACATCTTCGTCCAGAAGCCGATGACCCTGAGCATTCCCGAGGGCAGGGCATTGAGCGACGCCGTCCACCGGCACGGGCGGGTGCTCCAGGTCGGCAGCCAGCAGCGGTCGGATACGAAGTTCCGCCTGGCATGTGAGCTGGTCCGCAACGGCTGCATCGGCAAACTCCACACCGTCAAGGTGGGCCTGGGCACCGACCCGGGCACCACGCCCACGGCCACGACGGCCCCGCCGGACTGGCTGGACTACGACATGTGGCTCGGCCCGGCCCCATGCACGCCCTACATCGAGAAGTGCATCCACCCGCGCCAGGGCATGGGCCGGCCTGGCTGGCTCCGCGTGTCGGACTACACCTGCGGCATGATCACCGCCTGGGGCTCGCACCACGTTGACATCGCCCACTGGGGCATGGACGTCGAGCACACCGGGCCGGTGGAGATTTCCGGCTCGGCCGAGTTCCCCAAGGATGGCCCGTGGGACGTTCACGGACCCTTCGAGATTCACTACACCTACGCCAACGGCGTGAAGCTCATCTGCGCCGACACCAAGAAGAACCGCGAGGGCGTGCGGTTCGAGGGCGACAAGGGCTGGGTGCATGTGACGCGCGGCTTCATCGACGCCGAGGACAAGAACCTGCTTCGCAAGACCTTCGGCCCCGGCGACGTGCGGCTCTACGAAAGCAAAGAGCACAAAGACAATTTCGTCCAGTGCATCAAGACCCGCGGCGCCCCGATCGCCCCGGTCGAGATCGGCCATCGCTCCAACAGCGCCTGCATCCTGGGCTACATGGCAATGACGCTAGGCCGAACGCTCAAGTGGAACCCCCAGGCCGAGCGGTTCATCGGCGACGACCGGGCCAACCGGATGCTCGACAGGCCCATGCGAGGGCCCTGGCGGCTGTAGGGCAGCGAAAGGCGGAACCGGGAACCGGGAACCCGGAACCTGGAGATGAAACAGCGGAAACGGTAACAGGGTCTCGGTCTGTTATCGGCCTGTTCGCTTCAGCGAGCAGGACTGCTGATGCAAGGGCAAAAGGCAAAACGGGACGGGTTACTTTTCCGGCCGATCACCGCAAGGCGCCTCCACCGACAACGAAAAAGCAGCCTGTCCCCTTTTGCTCCTCTTTTGCTCCCTTTGCTTCAACTTGCCTTCCGGCGGAGGCGCAGGACGCCGGTTGCGATAGCGGCGCCAAGCAGGCCGGCGAGAAGCCCGAAAAATGCGTAGATGATCACCGACGCGGCGGGGTCGGGGATCGCGCTGAACAGCAGGTGCGGCCTGGGCATGGGGTCCATCAGGCGTTTGACGGCGCAGAGCATTGCCCCGCCTGCCCCGGCTGCGCCCAGAAGCGGGATAATCAGCCAGGCGGGCAGGCGCCTTCTCTCGGCCAGGGCGGCCGCGGCATCCAGCGCGCTGCCGGCAAGGACGATCAGCGGTGTGAATGCCGCGCTGCCGGCGAGGTGTGCGCCGCATCCCATGCAGGCAATTGCCGTCGCGCCGGCCCCGGCGGTGGCGCCGATGGGGTGGCGAAGGAGCAGGCGGGCAATAATTAGCGGCGGCATCCAGAACAGGACCTTGTGGCCGGGCAATTGCAGGCCGAGGTGCAGGCTGTCCATGAAGGCCGTCAGCAGCCCGGCCAGCATGCCGACGGCCACGCAGCCCAGCAGTGCCGGCGCCGCTGCCGCCGCTGCCAGGCTACTCGAGCGGGCGGCTACGCTTTCGGTCGACGGGTATCCAGGCATTGTGTTCCTCGCTCCATAACACAGGCAGCACGGCCCGGCCTGCAACCATCCTTGGCCGGACCCAGCCGAGCGTCGCGTAGGCGTCGTCGGCCGAGGCAGGCCTGGGACCTTCGTGGGCCAGGTCGATTCCAAGCCCGATCAGTTCCCCGGCCGAGACGCGATCCGGCAACTCCCGCAGGCCGGGCATGTCTATCACCCTACCGTCTTGCCCGCCCGCCCGCAAGCCGACAGCCGACAACGCGCCGATCACGCCAAGCCCGCTGCCGCCCAGCGGGCGAAGCTCTGCGCCCAGCCTCCCGGCGATCTCCATCGCCTCGGCCATCTCCAGCACCTCCCGCGTCGCCCGCCGGCCGAAATGCCGGATCTCGCCGGTCGCCTCGCGTTGCCGGCAGATGCACACGCCGGGATCGGACCCCTCGGCCGAGCGCGAGCCAACAAAGTCGAACGCGAAATACGCCGCCTCCGGGCCTGGCGCCTCGACTGCCACGCAGGCGGAGCTGTTGTGCGACGTGTATGGAATGCGGCTGTCCAGGAGAAGCTGGTGGCGCGTGATGCTCACGGCCCGCATTCCGCGCTGAAGGCACTGGGCCATCAGCACGCGAGCCATGTGGCCGGTGCCGGGGCTGACCTCATTGTCAGTGTCGTCTATGCCGATCAATACAACATTCATTGGGTGCGCCAACACTTTCTGAAATTCTAATTTCTAAGCACGAAACTCTAAACAAATCCAAATCAACAAATCCAAATGCTCGAAACCCTTCGGTGGGCCCAATCGCCGATTGGGCCTGCGTGATTTCTTACGGGCTCTTGTTTTGGGTTTCGATATTTGAACTTGTTTAGGATTTAGTGCTTAGGATTTCGGATTTCTCAGCTACAAGTCGCTCATCATTAGCAGATATCTGCGCTACCGGAACTCATCTCGCGGGCTGGCGCTGGCCATCTTAACCTGCCCGCCGAGCAGAAGGAAGTTTAGCCCCTTCTGCCCGAACGGATGCGGCAGTTCGCCGGAAACCCACCGGTCGCTCATCACCCACGGGTCGGTCTGCCATTCGGATGCGCCCATCACGCCTACGTTGGTGATGATCCGCGGCCATTTCGCGTTTGTGGACCCGGCGCGCCACAGGAACTGCGATGCCTCGTGGTCCGGCGTCGCCGTGCGGCAGCAGTAGTAATAGTAGGAGATATTCCCGGCCTCGACGTTCTGCCTGGAGTGGCGAAGGTCGCTTCTCATCTCGGCCGGGCAGTAGAAGGCCTCGGCGGCGACGTACGAGCCAAGCATCTCGGCAAGCAGTTCCGGGTGCGGATTGGCCAGGTGCTCGCTGACGGGCAGGGTGTCGTGCGTCTGCATGTATGACTGGACTCCCACGCCGACGCAGCGGAGGTTCGACTGGCACTTGACCAGCAGTCCCCGCGCGTGCGCGCCGCCGTAATATGGCACGATCATGGCCAGCAGCAGGGCGATGATGGCCACCACTATGAGGGTCTCGACCAGCGTGAAGCCCTTATCGAGATGTCGCCTTGGCCGGCGGGGCATTATTGGGGTTCCTTCGAGTTAATGTCGCCTTCGCCTCAGCAGTGCGGCAAATCCGCAGGCCAGCAGGGCCGGCGAGGCAGGCTCGGGAATTGCCTTGGGCGTGCCGCCGCGGACGCCGAAGTTGCCGGTCAGTATCTGGAGGTCGCCCCAGTCCACGTCGCCGTCATAATCGAAGTCGCCCTCGTAGGCGCCGGCGCCGGTGCTGGCGCCGAAGTGCAGCTTGAGGATGATGTAGTCGGCCGCGTCAACCACACCGTCGCTGTTGGCGTCGCCCGGCTTGGGCAGGACCTCGAACGTTGAGATCGTGCTGGCGACGCTATTGTCCAACAGGCCGCGGTTCGTGTGGTAGATTTCCGTGCCGTCTTTGGGCCAGCCGTAGACGCTCAGCACGGCCGGAGCGGGCAGGTCCGCAAACGAGTAATTCAGCGTGAAGGGGTGGTTCGGGTCCAGCAGCGCATCCGGCGTAAAGGCCAGAACGGTAACCATTGCACTATTGAAGCTGTACGCGATCGGCTCGCATGTCGGGCTGGTCCCGCCCGGGCTGGTGGCCGGGTAATAGCCGGTGGGCCTGCCCAAGGGGTGCTCGACGCCGTCGTAGAACACGAAGTCCGTCGCCGGATTGCACGCGTAGCCGTTCATCGTGAGGGCGAAGTTGGCAGGCAGGCTGGTCGCGTCGATGGCGACAAGGATAAGTACATCGCTGAACTTCACGCCGCCGCCCGTGGCCAGCACGTTAACGCTGCCGGTCAGGGCGCTCGATACGTGATGGGCATCGGTCGCGTCCACGAACTTCAGCGAGTTCATCCCCCTGGCCCCGCCGTCGGCCCTGGCGGCAGCGAAGCTCACCGGGTACGAATTGGCATCGTTGGCCGCGTACATGTTGACGGAACACGGGTCGATCCAGTTTGCATTGGGGGCGGCGGCCAGATCGTCCCAAGGCTTTGTAAAGCTCGCCCGCGCCGGGCAGACGCCCGCGGCCAGCACGACAGAAAGCCCGAGCGCCGTCCGAAAACCAATCCGCATCACTTGTCCGTCCTCTCTTGAGGGTCCACGCCGGCATGCATTTGGCTTGAGCCTCGAACACCGGATACCGAGCCGGCGAGCAGCAACCAATGCGTTATGCACGGCTCAACATAACGCGACCGGGACGGGTGGTCAAGTGCGTTTTTGCGTTTGCCGAACAGGCATATCAGTCACACATCACTTTGGGGGAAAAGGGGGGAAAAAGGGAAAAGGGAAGGGTATCAGGGGACAGGCTACTTTTTGGGCCAATCACCACCGGCACCACAAGACATTTCCCCCGACAACGAAAAAGTAGCCTGTCCCCTTTTTCTTAGGTCAGGCCGAGACCGCCCTGCGGCGCGGGGCGGCCGCGCCAACCGTGGCGTTCTCCAGGGCCATGACGATCGCCTCGTGAAGTTCGTCGGTGGTGAACACCGGCTTCATCAGCAGTTCGTCGCCGCCCTTCTGCCATGCCCGCCAGGCGATGTCGTAGCGGTCAAGCCAGCCCGTCAGCAGCACGGCCGGGCGATTGTCGGGCGCCGCGTCTCGCAGAAGTTCCAGGAAGCCTTCCTCGGCCAGTTCCGCCGCGACGATGGCCAGGTCCGGCCGCCAGTGCGAGGCGCGGGCCAGGGCGTCGTCAAGCCGAGACTCCTGGACAACAAGGTGGGCGTGGCTCTCAAGATATGCCGAGGCCATCCTGGCGAACCGCCAGTCCGGCTCCACGATAAGCACTTTCATCGACATGGGCCTGCCTTTCCGCAAAAACGCGACATAAGACATATCGGCCGGATAGGCCGGGGGGATGAATACATTCCGCTCTGAAAAGCAGGTCATAGGTCATAGGTCGTAGGTCATAGGGGGCAGAGCCTTGATCCGGCCCTTGTCATACCCCGGCCTCCCCGTCCAGCGGACGCTTCCTGCCGCCGAGGGTCAGCAGTGCCGCCAGGATGGTTACTGGCAGGGGAGCCATAAATGCGCCGCACATGACCACGCTGCCAGTGAGTCGGTTGTCAAAGAAGAAGTAATTGCCGGGCCCCCATATGCGGCAGTTCTCCGAAAAGGCAATTGAAGCAGCCAGCAACAGGCAGACTGTCGTGCCCGCCAGCCAATACGCCAGAAGCCAGACCCAGGCACGCTTGGCCACCGAAGCGCGGTAGGTGGCGATGATCGCGATTGGCACCAAGGCGAACGCCGACAGTACCAGCGGGTAGGGCCAGTCGATCATGAAGAATGCAAGTCGCCGATGGAAAGGGCGAAGGCCATTGCCATTGAACAGCCCATTCCAATCCAGGGAACTACCGTGATACTTCGATACTATTCCCACCGCGAACGCCGTGAACCCGCCGACCAACACCGTGTGCACGATGATAGCCCACATGGTGGCCTGCCAGACGTAGTACCACCGCGCGCTTGGCTTGGCGAGGCGGACTTCTGCGCCGATGATTGTCTGGGTTTTCCTCATAGAGTATGCCGCCTAAGTTTCAGCAAACGTCGGCTAAGGCTTGCCCTTTGGAGTGCGGCGTCAGCCCCGTAGGGGCGCCGTCGCCGCTTTTGCTCGTGTACAAAGCGGCCGAAAAGCCGTGAGCCGAACAGATCTTGTTGTTGGTCTTCGTCTGGCTCACGCCTGTAACAGAGCGCACAGGCGCTATCGAAAGCGGCGACTAATGTCGCCGCACTCCAAAGGCTGTCGCGTCTTCGTAGCATCCGTCCCATAGAGACTCCCTTTCATCTCGTCATCGCCAGCGCGCTGTCATCCTTGCCCTAATCCGGCACCTGTTTCGTAACCTCGCCAACCGCCTTGATGGAGATCATACGGTCCAGCGCCACCCGTGCGCCGGCGGCCTCTTCCGGCTCGACGGTTACCTGGTTCACGACCCGGCCTTCGGCGAGGTTGTCCAGCACCCAGGCAACGTGGGGCAGGTCGATGAAGTGCATGGTCTGGCACAGGGCCGGGGCGTCGGAAAGCACGCGGATGAACTGGTCCGGGCGCCGCCTGGCCAGACGGTTCACGAGGTTGCTCTCGGTGCCGATGGCCCACCGCGAGCCGTCGGGGGCGGCTTCGACGGCGCGGATGATCTGCTCGGTGCTGCCGGAGGCGTCGGCAAGGCGGACGACCTCGCGGGGGCACTCGGGGTGTACGATCACGCGGATGCCCGGGTGCCGCTGCCGCACGGCCTGGACGTGCTCGGGCGTGAAACGCTGGTGGACATAGCAGAAGCCCTTCCAGAGGAAGAACGTCGCGCGTGCGGCGGCGTCGGCCGAGATGCCGCCGTTTGGCAGGGCGGGGTCGTAGAGGCTACACGCGTCGTCGCCGCAGCCCATCGCGGCGGCGGTGTTCCGGCCTAGATGCTGGTCCGGCACGCAGAGGATTTTTTTCGCCCCGGCCCCGCCGGCGTCGCTCGCGGCCAGTGCCCACTCGAATACGTTGCGGACATTGCTGGACGTGCAGCACGCCCCGCCTGCCCGGCCCGTGAGGGCCTTGATGGCGGCCGAGGAGTTCACGTACGTGATCGGCACGACGCGAGAGCCGCTCATGGCGGAAAGCTCATCCAGCGCCGCGGCCACGCCGTCGGCGTCGGCCATGTCGGCCATGTTGCACCCCGCCCGCATGTTCGGCAGGATCACGGCCTGCTCGGCGGATGAGAGCACGTCGGCCGACTCAGCCATGAAGTGTACGCCGCAGAAGACGATGTACCTGGCCTGGCGCTGCTGGGCGGCAAGCTGGGAGAGCCGCAGGCTGTCGCCGGTGAAGTCGGCCAACTCTATGACCTCGTCGTTCTGGTAGTGGTGGCCGAGGATGCAGAGGTCCGCTCCGAGTTGGGCCTTTCGCTCCATTGCCCAGCGGCGCAGCTCGCCCGATCCCGCGCGGAGGTACTTCTCCGGCAGCGGCGGCTGGTATCGTGGCGGCTTGCGTTGCGTTGTCATAATCTCATGATAAGAACGCCGGGCCGGGGATACAACTGAACGTGGGGCGGACCAATACCCGGTTTCCAGGGGGGCCGTGGCCATGGCGACAGCAAGGCCCGTTCACGGGCCTGAAGCTGTCGCGTCGGGCGGTGTCGAGTTGCCGCACGCCGCGTCCGGCATCACACGGAACTGCCGGGCTCATTCGATTTTGCCGCACGGCGGCGTATTTCGCCCAGTTCCCGACAGGCCGGCAGTCGGGCGGCGATCAGGAACGACCTTCGGGAAAGCGCACGCGCGTTGCCTCTCCTTTTCCGACGCCCTACAGCCAGCCTTTGCGGACAGGCTTGATCATCTTGGACACGCTGTCGGCGTGCTTCCACGCGGCAAATCGCCACCAGCCCTTCATGTCGTCCGGCGGGGGCATCTCGGCGGCGATTTGCTCGTCGCTCAGCCCTGCCACAACCAGTTCCGCGCACCGGCGCCGCAGCCAGTGGAAGTATTCCACCCACCGCTGGAGAGTAGCCTTGTCGCCCAGCGGCCCGTGGCCTGGGATCATCACGGCCGGGTCGAGGTCGATGAGCTTCTGGTAGGTCTTAAGCAGCAGCTCGGATGAGTCCGCCCGGAGGTTGACCGTCAGCGGGATCAGCCCCCAGCCGAAGATGTCGCCCGTCAGCACCACGCGGTCTTCGGGAATCCACGCTACGCAGTCCTCGTCGGTGTGGCAGCCGGGCATGGGGATCCAGTGCAGGCCGCGCCGGCTGCCCTTGAACCACCGGCCGGCAGGGGCGGTGGGGGCGGTTTGCTGGTTGACGATCTCGGCGCCGAACTCGCGCCGGAAGGCGTCGTTGAGCACGACGTGGTCGTAATGGGTGTGGGTGTTGAGCACGTACCGCAGCGGCCTGTCGCCCAGTGTCCGGCGGATGGCGGCGAAAACCTCATCGCGGGCGCCAGGCTGCTCGAGCGCGTCGACGACGATCCCGTAATCGCCCATGTCGATCCACGTGATGTTGTCGATCTCCTGGCGCACGCACAGGCCGCCGGCTACCTCGATGATCCTGGGCACGTCGGCGTCATCGGTCATGCGTCGGCCTTTCCGAGGAAACATATCAACGCAGAGCACGCAGAGCACGCAGAGGTAAGAAGAAACGGAAGAAGAAGCCTGTTTCTTCTTCTCTTACTTTCTTCTCTGC
>CAYOBS010000038.1:0-16670 GCA_964402305.1 uncultured Planctomycetaceae bacterium
TGGCCGCCAGCACAATCGCGACCATGACCTCGACGAGCGTGAACCCGCGGGCGCCTTTCAGCCTGGCATGTGCCAGACGCCCATGCCCCCTGCCTTCGCTGAAGTCGCCGACGCTCCATAGCTTTGGCGACGGAGCGCTACGGCAGGCAGGCGCGCCGCCGCGACGGCCTGTAACTTGGCCGATGGCGGTCATGGCTGCTGCTCCGTTGGCTTGATTATGCGAAACATGTCGGTAGCCGATGGACAGTACACGCGGTAGACGTCGCCGTTGCGGCACATCAGCAAAACACACGCCTGTTCGGCTCGCCCGTCGGGCATGAACTGCACGTAAGGGCGCTGCTCCTGGCCGGGCGGCAACTCCAGCCGGGCGCTCATCCCGCCGGCCAGGCGATAGTACCCGCTCTCGCCGCCAACGGGCTCAACAAACATTCCACCCTGCTGGATCGTTACCCAGTAGGTGTTGGTTTGGAAATCGAAGTTGAGCCGGCTTGCGGTTCCCTGGGTCGCGGCCAGGTCGCGCGCCATGCGCGTCATGGCCAGCACGCCGTCCGCGGCGTCGGCATCGGCCTGGCCCGCGGCGAAGCCGTGCAGCGAAGGCGCGGCCACAGCCAGAAGCAAGGCCAGCAGCGCCAGCACCATGATCAGCTCGAACAGCGTGAAGCCTGCCTCAGCGCGGTGCGGGCTGTGACCAACTGTAGATGTCGTCGTCGCCGCCATCCTGTCCGTCCGGTCCGTAGGAGTATAGGTCGAAGTCATTGGATTGCCGGCTCGGGCAGCGGTACTGATATGGGTTCTGCCACGGGTCCAGCGGCACAATCGGCGGGTCCAGGTAAGGCCCTTTCCACCCAGGCAGGTTTCCAGGCGGCTCGACCAGAGCTCGCAGGCCTTCCTCGGTGGTCGGGAAGCGGTCGCAGTGTATCTCGAACATCTTCAGGGCCGACTTGATGAAGGATATACCCTGCTTGGCTGTGTCTATCTTGGCGCCCTTGCCGACTCCGGTAATCCTGGGGACCACCAGGGCCGCCAGCGCCACCAGGATAACCAGCACAAGCAGCAACTCGATGAGCGTGAAGCCCCCGTGCCTTCGTGCGGCCAGGGCCTTTGCCAGGCTTCGCGGCCGGGCCTGCGGGAATGTCATGTTCTCGTTCCTCATCAACGTATGTACTCCTGAAGCGTGAAGATCGGCAACAACATGCCGATGACAATTGTTCCGACAACCCCCGCCATGACGAACAGGAGGATCGGCTCAGCCAAGGCAACCGCCGTTCGCAACTGGCGGTCGAGCTCTTCCTCGTTTGCGGTCGCCAGGCGCTTTAGCTCCGTGTCGAGCCGGCCCGATTCCTCGGCCACGGCTATCATTTCGATTACCGAGCCTGGAAACAGCCTGGAGTTGCCCGCCAGGCTTCGGGCCAGGCCCTTGCCTTTCTGGACATGCTCGATGGACTGTCCGACCGCATCGGCCAGGACGCGGTTGCCGACCGCCTCGCGCGCCACTTTCAGCGACGCCACCATCGGCACGCCCGCTCCCAGCAGCGTGCCGAGCATCCGGCAGAATCGCACCAGCGCGAAGCGGGCCACCAGTTTGCCTATTATCGGAAGCCGCAGCATCGCCTGCTGGGCGGCCAATTGCCCGGCCGGCGTTTTGAGCATACGGCGAAGGACAAGCACGAGGACGGCCAGGACCACCAGGATTCCAAGGCCGTAATCGGTCATGAACTTGCTGATCGCCACGATGGCCCGCGTCAGGGGCGGCATGTTGCCGCCAACGCTGGCAAAGATGGCCGAGAACTTCGGGATGAAGAAGGTCATCAGGAAGATGAGCACGCCCACGGCCAGGACCGCCAGAACGCTCGGGTAGGCCATGGCGTTGCGGATCTTTCCCTTGAGGTCCCGCTCGCGGGCGCGGAACTCGGCTATCTGCATCAGCACGACGTCCAGGAACCCGCCCGTCTCGCCGGCGTGGACCATCGCGACGTACACGCCGGGGAAAGACTTCGGCCAGCGCGCCATGGCGTCCGCCAGCGGCATGCCGCCGGAGACGTCGTCAAAAATCGCGGACCACTGCGCGCGGGCGGCGGGGTTCGACGACTCGCGCCGCAGGATGCTCAGGCCGCGGGTTATGGGAACCCCGGCCGCAAGGAGGTTCGCCAACTCCCGGCTGAAGGTCTCGACCGCGTTTTGCGGCACGCGCCCGCCCGTGGTCTTGGCCACGCGGGCAACCGGCTCGCCCGCTCGATCCTCGTCGACGGACACCGGCACCAGGCCCTTCTGGGCGACCTCGTCCAGAGCCGCGGCGCGGTTGCGGGCCGAGACCTTGCCGGCCGTCCGCGAACCGCCGGGTTCAATGGCTTCGTACGTGAAAACTGGCATTCACAATCACCGCATATTTGAATGGATCAGTGGGCCTGCCCGTTCGTCGCGGACGGGTAGTGGGCCGCGCCTGTGCCGTTTGTCCGCTCGTCCTTGGTCACTCTCAGCACTTCCTCGAGGGTCGTCATTCCGCTTTGCACCAGTCGCCAGCCGTCCTCGCGCAGGCACTTCATGCCTTCCCTGGCGGCCTGGCGGCGTATCTCGGTGCTGGGTGCTCGCTCCAGCACGAGCGAGCGTATTGCCTCGCTGATGAGCATCATCTCGAAGATTCCCGTCCGCCCGCGATAGCCGCTGCCCTGGCACTGCCGGCAGCCCCGGCCTCGATAGAGCGTCTGGGGCGCGTCGGGGCCGAACTGCGAGCGGAATGCGTTCATGTCCTCGGGTGTGAAAGGCTCGCGGCAGTCCGGGCAGATGAGGCGCACGAGCCGCTGGGCGACGACCATCTCCAGCGACGACGTGACAAGGTAAGGCTCGATGCCCATGTCCACAAGGCGCGTCATGGCGCCCGGGGCGTCGTTGGTGTGAAGCGTCGAGAACACCAGGTGCCCGGTGAGTGAGGCCTGGACGGCGATATCGGCCGTCTCGCGGTCGCGAATCTCGCCGACGAGTATCACGTCCGGATCGTGCCGCAGGATCGACCGCAGGCCCTTGGCGAAAGTCAGCCCCGCCTTGGTTGACACCTGGATCTGGTTGATGCCGTGCAGGTGATACTCGACCGGGTCCTCGATGGTGACGATCTTCCGCTCGGTGTCGTTTATCTGCGACAGGCCCGCGTAGAGCGTGGTGGTCTTGCCGCTGCCGGTCGGGCCTGTTACCAGCACCACGCCGTGCGGGACGTTAAGGGCGCTCTCGTACACGCCGCGGTCGCGGTCGCTCATGCCCAGGTGCTCCAGGCCCAGCAGCGCGGCGCCGCGGTCCAGCAGGCGAAGCACGACGGCCTCGCCGTGAAGCATGGGAATGACCGACACGCGGACGTCGACCTCGCGGGAGGCGACCTTGAGCTTGATCCGCCCGTCCTGGGGCAGGCGCTTCTCGGCGATGTCCAGGCGGCTCAGAATCTTGATTCGCGACACGATCGCGGGGTGGAACTGTCGGACTTCCGGCGGGACGTTCGCTTCGCGGAGGATGCCGTCGACGCGGTATCTCACCCGCAGGGAGGCCTCGAAGGGCTCGAAATGCACATCCGTCGCCCGGCGCTCGATGGCCTCGGAGAGCACCTGGTTGACGAACTTGATGATCGAGGCGTCATGGGCGGCATCTTCGAGGTCGACGTCCTCGTCGCCGTCGGAGTCGACGACCTCGACGCCGTCCTCGGCGGCCTCGGAGACCAGCGATTGCAGCGTGTCGGCCCCGACGCCCAGCAGCAAGTTGATGCAGCGGGTTATCTCCGTCGAGGGCGCCAGCGCCAGGTGGACCTCCAGCCCGCAGGCCATGCGAAGCTCGTCCAGGCCGATGGTGTCGAAGAGCCTGTTGGACGCGACGGTGACCGTGCCGTTCTGCTGGCTCAGCGGCAGCAGGCGGTGGGTCAGGAGGATCCTGGCTGGGAACTTGGCCAGGAAGGCCTTGTCCGGCAGGTTGGAGTCCAGGTCGGCCCAGGGCACGTGGAACTCCTCGGCCAGGTACCGCAGGACCTTCTCTTCCGACAGGCCGCTGGAGGCGATCAGGGCCTCATCCAGCGACCCGCCTTTGGCCGTCAGGGAATCGACGGCCTGCGCCGCCTGGTCGTTCAGCAGGCCCTGCCCAACCATCTTTAGAAGTATTTCGTTCATTACGATTCTTCACCACGACGCGCCGGCAGATCAGCCTCGCCGGGCGGGGGCGCAGCGGCGACGGCGTCATCATTGCCGCCGCCGCGGACCTCTCCCGGCCAGCCAACGTAACAAGTGGGTCAGTTATTAATTCAGTATCCCCATAATCACCAGCTTGGCTTCCTGCAGCGCGGTGAGGACTTTCTTGAGCTCCTCGCGCGCCTGGTCCAGTTCCAACTGGCTCTTGGCGCGGGCGGCGCGGAGGGCCGTCAGGGCCTCGGCGATCTGGGTCGGGCTGGCGTCCTTGTTCTTCAGGACATCATTGAGGGCCGTGGTCTTCTTCTCGACTTCCGTCAACTCGCGGGGCGTGCCGTCCCGATTCGTCGGGGCCGGGGGCGTCGCCGCCGGGGTGGTGCTGTTGGCGTCGCGGCTGCCGCGATCGCCGCGCCCGCGCCCGCCGAAGCCGCCGAAGCCGGTCATTCCGCCGAAGCCGCCGCCTGTCATCCCGCCGCGGGTCGAACGCTGAAGGTTCTGCACCTTCTCGATGAGAGGCTGGAGAACCTTCCACTCATCTTCGGTGGCGCCGAGGTTCTGGCGCTGTTGGTCGGCCGCACGCTTGCGCCACTCCTCCATCCGCGTACGCATATCCTCGGCGCTGGGGCGCTGACGGGCGCCGCCCGTGTCGCCGCCGGCCGGAGGCGCCGGAGGCGTCGGCGGGGTCGTAGCCTGAGCCACCACCAGACTAGCCCAGCAAAGTCCCACAAGGGCCGCCATCGCCAACGCCGTCCACAATCTTGCTCGTGACATTCCAATGCTCCTTCTGTTTGTGTCGTCCCGAATATGCCGCGACTGTCGCGGCATGCTTTTACTTGACGTTTGTGCTGCCAACCCAAGTTGCTTCTCTTTCTTCTCTTTCTTCTCTTTCTTCTCTTTCTTCTCTGCGTGCTCTGCGTGCTCTGCGTTGATATCTTCTTCTTCTTCTTCTTCTTGGCTGCGGGCGCCCATCGCTACCGCCGGGGTGTGTTGCCGTCCGCCGGCGCGGTGGCCGTCGCCGGAAAGTCCGAACGCTCCGGGCCGCGCCCGCCCGGCGAGAAACGCGACGGCCCGCGCGAATCGCCGCCGCCCTTGCGCGTTCGCCAAATCTGCCTGCCGGCGCGGAACTCATCGTACTTCTTCACCTGCTCGGGCGTGAGGATGGCCTTGGTCCGCTCGACGGCCTGCTGGATAACCTCCTGCCACTGCTCGTCCATCTCCCGCATCCGGCTGTCGCAGTCGGCGCACGTCGCGTCGTACTCCGCCCACTGCGCGTCAGTCAGCAGACCCTCGATGGCCTCATCCTTCTCCTGCCACAGGGCCCGCTTGCGGTCGCGGAACTCCCTGTCCCGCCCGGCCACGAACTCCGACCATATCGCGTGCATCTCGGTGCGTTGCCGGCTTGAAAGCCCCAACTGCGCCTCCAGGTCCGGCCCGCGGCCCGTCCGGGAGGCTGTCGCCTCGCCAGGCAATGACGCCAGCATTCCCACCGAAGCCCCGGCCGCGAACGCCAGTGCGAACCCCAGGATCACCGCGATTCGAATCCTGGTCATGGCTGCGCCCCCATCGTGCCGGATGAGTCGGCGAGAATGGCGTTTGCCAACTGGACGTCCGGCGGAGTCTCCGGGTCGCCGGTCAACTGCCCGGCCAGTGTCCGGACCGGCCCCGAAGCGGTCCTGACGGCCACGCTCTCCCACGCCGCCGGCTGGCGGGCCGGGCCGGCAGCGCTGCTCCACTGCTGCCACAGCATCGTCGAGCAAACCAGCAGAACCGCCGCCGCGGCTGCGCCCAGCATCTCCGTGATTCGCAGGATAACCCTGTCGCGCCCAGGCCGTACGCTGCGCCGCCAGCGGTCCATAGCCTCGGCCGGAACCTGCTGGACTTCAACCGCCGACGACAGCAACCGTGACATTGCACGCAGCTTCCGCAATTCCGCCGCGCAGGTGTCGCACCGGGCCAGGTGCCGCCCCAGTTCGACCGCCTCGGCCGCCGGCAGCTCGCCGTCGTGATATGCGCTGAGTTTTCGTTCGTTTTGGCAACTTGCCATAACCATAGTCTTCTCCGATCCGCCCGGCTTGCTCGGCCCAGGCTCGTCGAAACCGTCGATCAGGCGAGGTAGTCGCCCAGAATCTCCTTGAGCTTCTGCCTCGCCCGAAACAGCCGCGACTCGACCGTTCCCCGTGGAACGCCCAGCGCCGCCGCGATTTCCTCGTAGGTCATTCCCTGCATCTCGCGAAGCACGATGACCGTCCTGTGCTCTTCCGGCAACCTGCCGACCACGGCCGCGATGTCCATCCGCATGTCCGCCCGGCCTGTTTCCGTTACCCGCCGGGCCGGGGAGGCGCCCAACTGCTCCGCGGCTTCGTCCAGCGGCAGTGTCTTCCGCAAACGCCTGCGCCGCCGAAGGTCCGCGACGTTGTTCATCAGGATCCTCGTCAGCCAGGTCTTTACGGTCGAGCGTCCCTGAAAGCCTCGCAGCCCGCGGAAGGCCCCGACGAAGGTCTCCTGCACGACGTCCTGGGCGTCCTCACTATTCCCAAGCATCGACATAGCCAGCAGATACAAACGCGGGCCGTGAATGTCCACCACCCGGCGAAAAGCCGCCTCGTCGCCTTTCCGAACCCGCCGGACAAGCTCCATGTCGCTGTCAGGCTCGTGACCGTAGAGGGCGTCCTGTGCCAAGCTCGTTTGTCTCTCTGTCTAAGAGATATAGTCCCACGAAGGCGGGCAATTCTTCCATCGCTCGCCACTTTTTCTTCCATCTGCACGCCGCCGGCGGCAATACCCGATAGCAAAACTCGTTTTTGGGACCGGGATTTCCGAAAAATCCGAATAATCTCCGCTGTTCGGTTTGAGCCCAGCGCCAAGAAAAACGGCGCGGGCCGGCCTCCAAAGGTTGTCCGGGCCGCTCCGGCAGCCAATAATTGTACCGGGCGAGCCAAGGGCCGGGATGGGCGCCTTGGCCGCCGCTGATGAGGGAGTCAAGCCATGATGACGTGGAAGTCAAGCCGCAGGGTTTGGGCCAGGGCGCGCCGGGGGCTTGGGGTCGTCCTCTGCCTGGCGGCACTGGGCTGCACCAGCCGGGACGCGGATGACGGCTCGGCCCGGCGCGTGGCAACCCCGCCCCGCGAGCAAAATCCCCCGGCCATGCAGTGGAAGCGGCCGCGATTTGCCGCTCGGCAGGCCGAGCGCGACGCGATGGCCCGCCAGATCAAGCGCTACGGCCTGACCGACGAGACGGTCCTGGCCGCAATGCTGGCCGTGCCGCGGCACGAGTTCGTCCCGCCCGACCTCGCGACCGCCGCCTACGCCGACGGCCCACTGCCGATCGGCCGGGGCCAGACGATATCCCAGCCATTCATCGTCGCCGAGATGACGCGGCAACTGAAGCTGACCAGGGGCTCTCGCGTGCTTGAGATCGGCACGGGCTCGGGCTACCAGGCGGCCGTGCTGTCGGAATTCACCCCGCACGTCTACACCATCGAGATCGTCAAGTCCCTGGCCGACGCCGCCGCCTTGCGCCTCCGCCGGCTGGGCTACGAGACAATCCAGGTCCGTCACGGCGACGGTTACATGGGCTGGAAGGAGTACGCCCCGTTCGACGCTATTATCGTCACCTGCGGCGCGCCGAGCGTCCCTCTCCCGCTGCTGGAGCAACTGGCCCCCGCAGGCCGAATCGTCATCCCCGTCGGCGACGAGATGACGATCCAGCAACTGATGGTCGTCGAGAAAGCCCTCGACGGCGCCACCCATACCCAGAACCTTATGCCCGTGCGTTTCGTCCCGCTGACCCGCGAAGTGCGATGACGATGCCGTCAACCCCTTTACGGGCCGCAATGCCCCTGAAAATAGGTGACTGTCCCTATTTTCATCTATTTTCCTGGCAATCGTCGCTGTGATTGTTTTTGTTCATATATGGTGTCCCCAGATTAGTTTCCCCAGATTAGTGGGGGCTCCCGCCCAACGTGTCGCCCGGGGGCGCAATGCCCGGCCTGCCCCAGCCAGTCGCTCGTGGATAAGCATGGCCCCACTACTGTATTGACCTGGCACGAAAAACCACCCGGTACGTCTTTGACGGATCGCACGCGGGGGGCCGCTCCACCAGGATGAAGTCGTCGGTAATGACCGGTTTCAGATCGGCGCCCTCGACAACCTCGACGTCCTTCAGCCGGCGGTTGAAAAAGGCCACGAAGGGCCGGGGCTGCCGCTGTGAACCGTTCGTGTCGATCGCCCCGAAGCTATTCGCATCCTTGGGCTTGACCTCGAACGTCCACCGGCCGTCCGCGGCGACCAGCGACTGCTCGAAGGCCAGCTTGCCCGCAGCCATCCGCGCCTGCCAGGCCGGGTCGCCGTAGAACGCCACCACCGTACTGTCGAATTTCAGCCCCTTACGGGTTGCGGCGTCTCCCGCGCCCGACTCCAGCGCGTGGATCAGCGCCTGCTGGTTGGCGAAGAAAGCCTCCGTGAAGGTGTACCGTCCGGGCTGCTCGACGAAGTAGTTCAGGCAGCCCCAGCCTGCATAGCCGAACCACGTGGACACCGTGTAGCCGATCATCTGCTTGACGCCGGCTGAGTTCATCCACGCCAGGGCCATGCAGTCGGGGCGGTCGATGTGGCCCATCAGGCAGTTGCCCACCGGCATGTAGACCTTGGGGTTGGGCGAGTCGATCGGATGGCGCTTTCCGCCGGTGTCCAGGCCCAAGAGCCGCCCCTCGGCGCAGCGAAACTGTCCGTTGCGATAGCGGAAGCCGAGTTGCCAGTCACGCTCGGTGGCGTGGCCAGAGGTGATGAACAAGTCGGGGTGGTACTCGTTCAACGCCTTGGCCATCGCCGCGGTGGTGTCGTCCGGGCCGCGAAGCTCTTCGGGCTTGCCGCCCGGCTTCTTGTAAACCACCTTGTTCTTGACCAACTCGTCGTACCAGATTCCCTGCTCGCAACAGTCCAGCGCGAACTGCGTACCGCCGGCCACCTTGTGAATCACCAGCGGTTCCGCGTGCAGGGCGATGGCCAGGGCGCTGCCCGCCGTGTATCCGGTCAGGATGCCCCAGAGCGTGTCGGTGTAGGGGTCATCGTCCAGCTTCCGCGCCAGGTCCGAGACCTCGGCCACGAACTTGCTGCTTGCCTCCGCGGGCTGTGCCACGAAGCAAGTGTAGCGCGGGAAGGCCTCCTTCAGGGCGTCGAGCGTCTGGCCGACTTCCTTGTCGTACTCGATCACCTTGGCGTGGTGCCGTTGGACCAGGGCTTCGACGACCGGCTTCCAGTCGGCCTGCTGGCGGGTCGCGCGGGAAACGACCACGGCGTAGGCTGGTGCTGCTGGCGCGGTCTGGGCCGGGGCCGTCTCCGGCGCCGCGGCCTTCGCCGGCGCCGCGCCTGGCAAGCTCATCAGAAGGGCAACGATGGGCAACAGTTTGTACGACATGGTTGGGCAGACTCCTGTAATTGGGAAACGGCGGCGCCGTTCGCGCCGCTGGGGCGGACGATCAGTACGTGAACGCGCGGCGCAGCAGCGCAAGACTCTTGGGAATGGCCGTCTTCGGTTCTTCCTTGCCCTCGAACTCCAGCGAAATGTAGCCTCGGTAGTTCTGCTTGCGGAGGATGGCGGCGATTCGTGCGTAGTCCAGGTCCAGCGCGTACCAGACGCCGCCGCCGTAATACGTCTTGGCGTGAACGTGGATCGCCTTAGGCGCGATCTTCTCCAGCCGCGGGTAGGGGTCCTCCAGGAAGTTGCCCGTGTCGAGCGTTACGCCCAGCCAGGGCGAGCGGAGGGCGTCGTGAATGCGGAGCAGGCCTTCGGGCGTGCGCGCCAAGCCCCAGTGATTCTCCAGCCCGAGCACCACGCCGCACTTCTCGGCCGCGGGCAGGCACTCTTCCAGCGATCCGATGACCCAGGGGAAGCCATCTTCGTCTTTGTAGCCCGGAAGGGGCGGTTCGATGCCGCGGTTCTTCATCAACTCGTCGAAGTCCTTGCTGGTGCCCCAGCGGCCCGTGTTGACTCGCACGGTGGGAATGCCCAGGGCGTAGGCCAACTCGATGCTGGCGACGGTCTTGGCGATGTTTTCCTTGCGAAACTCCGCCTTGGGCGACAGGAAGCTCTGGTGGGCGGACAGCCCGTAGAGCTTCAGTCCCGCCACCATGGCCTGGCGCTTCAGTGACTGAAGATAGGTATTGTCCCTTCTCCGCATCTGAACTTCGAGGATCTCGACGCCGTCGAATCCCATCTCGCCCGCCATGTCGATACACTCTTGGATCTTCTTGGGCGTGCCCGCGAAGTGCCAGAAGGAATAGGTTGACACGCCGATGGGATTGCCCGGCCGAGAGCCCGATGCGGTAACCGGCGGCTCCGGCTCGGCTTGAGCGTTCTGGACGCCCAGTGCGCCCGATCCCAGAGCGGCTGTGGCGGAACCAGCAAGAAACTTGCGGCGGGTCATGGGGTCTCCAGGGATAAGTGGTCAGACTGTCTCTCGTGCCATATTGCTGTCACGATCATGTTACCTCGTGAACTCCACTATATACTCGATCTTCGCGTCTTTGCCATCTCGCGTTTGGACGCCGGTGATGCTCACCCAGTAGCGGCTGCCGGCGGAGATGTTCACGTTGTCGGGGCGGAAGATGATGCACCCGGGCGTGCCGAACGTGCTGTTGCTGATGTTGTCGTAGTTCAGTTTCAGCGCCGGGGCCTGGGAGAAATCCGCCAAGCTTGAGGTCCGCCCGCGCACCGGATGCACACTGACCTTGACTTTCTTCTCGTCGGGACTGGCGTACTTGCGCGGATTCAGCGACACGTGCCAGGTCCGCCCATCCCCGAAGTACTTCGCCGGCAGCAGCCCGCGCGGCGGGTAGGCCACGTAGTCGTAGTCGGGGATTTCGGTCCGGCTGTTGTCCATGACCCGCATGGCCGAGAATCGCCCCGATCCGCCGAAGGCGGTCTTGAGCATCGGTGGGAACAGGATCCAGCGTCGGTGCCCGACCTGGTCGATGTTCGACGGGTCGGAGTCGTCCATGTAACTGTCGACCGACCGCGCGATGCCTGACCCCATCGACAGGTTCGAGTGCGACGCCCCGTGCTTGGCGAGCCGGTAGTCCGCCTCCGACATGCCCGGGTTGGGAAGCTGGTGCTCGAGGCGTCCGAGCATCTCGCAGGCCCGCGCGGCCGCGTCCGCCTCCTTTGCCATATTCGCATCGACGGCCAGGGCCTCCCAGGGCACGTCACAGAGGTATCGGTATTGCATAGCACGCCGCACCGCCTGGGCGACTTCGCTGGAATCCGCGCCCTCGATCTTCTTGGCGTTGATCACCGCCAGCGTCTGCTGGATCATCGCCAGGCTCTTGGGGTACAGGACAATCCCGTCGAAGTACGCCTGCTCCGTGACGAGCTTGCCGCCCTCGTACTGCCTGCACCATCCGTGCAACTTGCCCGCCCGGTATTCCGCCGCCAGCTCCGCCTTCCCCGCGTCGTCCTGCTTGAGGTACTTGCCCTCCAGAACGTCGTCCTTGTAGACAGCCGCGACCCTGATCTGCCCGTTGGGGTGGTATTCCTTGTAGGTTCCCTGCTTGCGCTTCCGCTCGTCGACGGTGTAGCGGAGGCGGGTCTGTCCGCTCTGGAACTTCTCGATCACCGGCTCCTGGCTGGCGATCGCGGGCGAAGCGGCCTGCAGGCATGCCGCAAACACGGCGGCGATCAGTGTCGCGATGGATCGTGTCACACGCATACTCCTCGTACGCAATAACGGCGGACGCGGCGGCATATTGCACGGCTTTCTTCTCAGGCAGCAGTCGCCAAGAATGGTTAGCGTACCTATTCTGTTTTCCCTTTCCTTCCTGCCCCGTTTTCTGCTCCCTTTGTCGAAAAAGATGTAACCTTTCGGCGCCGCCGCGCGTACTTGGTGCGAAGATGCGTCAAGCGCGAAACGCGGAAGATGAAGAAACAGTGTGGAACCTATCATTACAGAGGAGAAAGCAATGAAAGCACGAGCGACAATCGCAATGACCCTGATGGTTCTGGGCGCGACGGCTTTTGCGGGGCCGTTGAAGACCGATCAGGTTGGCGGCGATGCCAACTGGGTTGCCCACGTCGACGTTGCGGCCATGCTCCAGAGCGGGCTGGGCAAGTTCATCCTGGCCGAGGCCGAGAAGAAGCCTGAGTTCGTCAACAAGGTAACGGACCTGCGGCAGAAGTTCGGTTTTGACCTGACTCGCGACGTTCGGGGCATTACGATTTACGGGAAGCAGGTTGGCCCGAAGGATGGCGTGGTCATAATGGACATGACGGTTGACCAGCAGAAGGTGCTGGAGTTGCTGGCGGTCAACGACACGCACAAGGAGTTCAAGTTCGGCGGCCGTACGCTGCACCAGTGGACGGACCCGGCCGAGGAAGTGCCTGACGGGGAGGAGATCCCCGCCAAGGCCAACTTCGGAACGTTCTACGACGCCAAGACGGTGCTTGTCGCCTCCAGTCTGGAGTTGTTGAAGAACGCCATCGCTGTGCTGGACGGCAAGGCCGAGAGCCTGGGCAAGACTGAAGGCCTGCCCATGCTGCCCAAGCCCGTCGCGGGCGAGTTCTTCGTCGTCGTGGCCAGTGGCATTCCGATGCCAGCCGCGACGGATGGGCCGAAGGCGGCGCTGAAGGACATTACGGACATCTCCCTTCAGGTCGGCGAGAATAAGGAAGGCATGTTCGCGGAGGTCGTGGCGCTTGTCGGCGATGCCAAGAAGGCGACTCAACTTCGTGACGTGATTCGGGGCTTCGTCGCCCTTGGGCAGATGATGACGCAGGAACGCAACGACCTGCCGGTGCTGGGCGAGAAGATCACCGTCGGCGGCGCCGAGGGCATGGTCAGCGTGAGTGCGACCGCGCCGACCGACTCGCTCATCGAGATGCTCAAGTTCCTCCGTGACCGGACCGAGAAGGCCAAGGCGCAGGCTGAAGCCGGGGATAAGTGAGACACGCTGGACTGACTGTTATCGACTGAGGCATGACCGATCCGGTGACGACATCCCGCTGCGACGAAGATCGACTTGCCAACGAGCTGGCCGCGAAAGCTGCGGCCGGCTCTTTGGCGTCGTTCGATCGCCTGGTGGCCCTGCTTGGCCCCAGGCTGCTTCGCTACCTCGTCGGGCGGCTTGGCGACACCCACGCGGCCGAGGACGCCCTCCAGGAAGCGCTGCTTAAGGCATACTGCAACCTTGGCCGATACGACGCCTCTCGGAGCGTCTCGGCCTGGTTGTTCGCGATTGCGACGCGCGAGGCGGTCGGGTACTGGCGGTCGCGTAAGGCGGCTGTGCCGCTTGAGCTTGTTGATCCGCCGGACAACTCGGCCTCACCGGTGCTGGAGGCCATGATCGAGCAGGAACAGCGAGAGGGCATCTGGGCAGCGGCGTTGGCGGCGCTGGATGCTGAGCAATACGGCGCGCTGTGGATGCGCTATGTGGAAGGCTTGGCCGTGCGGGAGATCGCCGACGCCCTGGGCCGCTCGGCCAACAGCGTCTCGGTGATGCTGCACCGGGCGTGCCGGAGGCTTATGAATAGCCCGGCCGCGGCGTTGGCGCCGCCGCGCGGCCCGGAGCGGGTGCCGCCAGCGGGGATGCTGTCTATCGAAACATCGAGAGGTGCAAGATGAACTGCGACAATTGCGAAAAGAACCAGGCTGCCCTGTTCGACAGCGTTGACGCGGGCGAGCCGATCGGCTCCGAACTTCAAGGTCACCTTGCCGGCTGCGAAGCGTGCCGGTTGTACCATCAGCGGCTTGTCCGGCTTCGCCAGTCGCTCGCGCGGGATGTTCCGCTGCTGGAGGCCCTGCCAGCAGGACTTTCCGCGCGGGTCATGTCCGCCATTGAGGCCCGTAGCGGCCGGCGCCGGGCGGTTCTGTTGCGGCTGCCTCGTCCGGTGATTGCCGTGGCGGGGGCGTGTTTGCTTGTGGCGGGGGCGTGGGTGATATTCCGCGGGTCGAGCATTGATAATGGGACCGGCGGAGGAAGCAACCGTCCGATTATCCGAAAGAGCGCCTCGGTTTCGATGCCGATGACGGCGCCGGTCGAGTTTAGCGGAATGCTTCTGAATGGCGCAGTGCAGTTGGCGGGCGATCCGCTGGCGGAAGAGATGGCACTGCTGGTCGATGACACGCGCCGCTTCGGCGGCAGTCTGCTGGCCAACCTGCCGGTCGAGCTGATTCCCGGCGTGGACCGCAAGTGGATCGAGTCCGTCCTGCCTGCCGGCAGCGGCGCCCAATCCCGCCCGGCAACGACCAACCCGCACGAAGCCCGCAACGGGTGAAAGCTTCGCGGATCGGCAATCCGCAACCGGGTTCATGGCGAAACGGCCGACGCGGGTGCAGTGCCGAAGCCTGGCGAGGGTCGTTTCGTCTTCGCTGGCGGCCAGCCACCGCGACCACTCTGCACGCTGCCGGGGCCGAGGCCTGTTGGAACCACGATTCTGGCTCTGCGAGGCATGCGCCCCTTCCAACCTTCGCAGCCCGCCACGTCAAGGCCGCAGTCGCCAGAGATGCTTAGCGTCCCTATTTCCCTATTCTCCGTTTTCCGGCAGTGATCGTCCGTTTCTCTGCCGGTCCCGCACGTGCAGGCGGGCGGCGTTCGGTTGTCTGGGGAGGGCTGTGCTACAAGGAGTTCGCCAGGTACGCGTCGCTCGGCAATAACAAGCTTGAGTGCAGCGCGCAAGACCCCGTGGGGCGGCTGGTGGACGCCGGGCAGACGTATTGGGCCCAGGACACGTTCTATCTGGATGTCGCGACCGCCGACCCCTTCGCCGCCCTGGAGAAATACGGGCGGGCGATGCGGCTGGCCAATAGCGCCAGGCCGAACGTGTATGATTTCCCGGTGCTCTGCGGCTGGGGCGTCGGCGCGCTGAGCCACCTGCCGGGCGTGAACAACTCGGCGAAACTGGTTGGGGAACTGGAGGCGGCGCAGAAGGCGGGCGTGACGAAGTACACCAAGGTCGCCATCCGGCTGGAGCCGGATTCGTATTGTTACAAGAACGGCGACACGGAGCAGGGCTGGTGGGATGATGAGCATTGGGCCCGGTTCGGGCACCTCGTGCCGCCTTATGAGACGTTCGCCAAATGGTGTGCCGCGATCAGGGATCGCGACGGGATTCCGTACACATATTTCCAGGTCGGCATGCCCTCGGATGATTACGCCCGGGCGTTTCCCGGGCACATGCTGTTCAATGACATCAGCCGCCTCCAGGTGAGGCATTCGCACCATCAGCCGCTGGTGAGCTACGACTACACGGACCCGGATTTCCAGAAGCACATGCGGGAGGTCTGGAGCCGGCTGCGCAAGGATGGGATGTGCGGGATCAAGTTCGATTACCCGGAAACCGGCTGGCGGGCGGAGGGCGGGTTCGAGAACCGCCACGCCACCGCGGCGATGGCGTACCGCGAATCGTTCCGGCTCTGCCGCGAAGGATTGGGGCCCGACGCGTGTCTTGACGAGCGCAACCTTGGGGAGTCCGGGCGGGCGTGCCTGGATGTGACCGCGGGCCTGGTGGACACGCAGCGCAATTGGCGCGATTCGAATAGGTTCGTGCCGGGCATGGTCACGATCGGCGGGTTGCGCTGGTACAAGAATCGCACCGTGTTCAATTATTACCCCGACAGCAAGACGGTGCATGATTGTTCGAGGGAGATCCGGCGGTCCATGTTGACGATGGTGTATTTGACCAGCGGGCGCATTGACCTGGCCACGTCGTTCACGCTCTTCACGCCGGAGATTGTCCACGATTTCACGCGCATTTACCCGGCTTATCGGGAGCCTTTCACGGCCCGGCCTCTGGACGCCTTCACCGGCGTGGCGGATCCACGGGTTTACGATTTGGAGTTGACGCCGGAATGGCATCAAGTGGCGCTGTTCAACAGCGACAGCAAGAGGGACAAGGTGGTGGTGCCGTTGAGCGGCGACCGGGTGACCGACGGATCGATCGGGTTGGACGCGGCAGCGACGTATTACGTTTACGATTTCTGGAACGATTCGCTGGTGGGAAAGTTCCCCGGGACGGCGAAGGTGGACAAGACGCTGGAGCCCTCCGCCTGCGCGATGCTTTCGATCCGCAAAGTGCAGCCGAATCCGCAAGTCCTGTCGACCAATCGCCACGTCCTGCAGGGCTGGGTGGACCTGTCCGACGTGAAATGGGATGCCACCGCCAGTCAGTTGACCGGCAAGGCCAGGGTGATCGGCGGGGAACCGTTCCGGGTCGTGCTGGCCTGCAACGGTTTCAAGCCCGTCGGCACCGTCGCCGCGGCCGCAAAGGCGAGCCTGGCCCCGCACCCAGGCGGCGCCGAGTACGCGACGCTGGTGCTTGAGAACGCCACCACGGGCGACACGGCCTGGACCGTTAAGTTCGCGAAGTAGGCTCTTGGCTTGCCTGTCCCCCCGAATTATTCTGTCGCTACGGTACCATAAGGACTTACGGCAGGTTGCCATCTGAGGCCTATCGTGCTATCAGGGCCACATGAATACCATTATCGACCTCTTCCGGAACCTCTGGAACGCGATGGAATGCATCGG
>CAYOBS010000039.1:0-10648 GCA_964402305.1 uncultured Planctomycetaceae bacterium
CACCGCCGTGAAGCGCCGCGTCTCCGTACCAAGAGCGTGCCCAGGCCAGCCATCAACAAAGTCACCGAGGCCGGTTCAGGAACAGCCGTCAACCGGACGTTGTCGATGTTCCAGAACCCCCCGGCATCGTCGAAACTGACGGTGGAGATAAGCTGAACGCCGATGTTCGTGCCGGCCCACGCATCGCCGGCTGTGACGGTCGGAATATCCAACTGGTAGTCCGTGAAATGGTTCAGCACGCCAGTCGCGTTGGTGTTCGTGACCTCCGTCGCGCCCACGGTCACCCGGTTGTTGCCGGCGTCACGGTAGTACAGCCTGATCTCCATCGGCACGCCGAGCTTCATGCCATAGCCGCCGCCCTGGATGCCGACCGTGAGGTGGTAGGACTGGCCAGTCTCGAACGTTGCGGCAAGATCCTGGAACAACTCGTACCCGGGTGGGGAGAACATGAATGCCGCCTGCCGTCCATCGACGTTGTCGATTGGCGCGAAGGGCACGTTGACGAACACCCCGGCCGAGTCCGTCCACTGCTGGGTGGAGTACCCCGCCCCCGTCCACCATGCCGGCACGGGCGCCTTCTGCCAATCCCCTATGCTCGAAGTGGCATAGGGGGATACCATGTCGACGTAGGGCGACTCGAACGAGGCGTTTGGAACGAGGATAGTGGCCGACAGAGCCGGGACGGCACACAGCGATACGACGATCAGTACAGCAGACAACGAGCCACGAGCGTGCATTTCTCTCTCCTCACATTTCAGAGCCTTCGTTCACGCAAGACCGCACAAGCCCGTCGCCGAGCAACAACGGGCCTGCGTCCGCGAAATCTCTACAAGCGGCTGCGCCGGCGACTCATCCGCGGTGACGGTTGAACGTCACTATGCGATGTCATCGGCTATCAGATGATATCTTATAGCAGGCCGCGAGCATGGCGTCAAGGCGAAATCCGCCAGGAAAAAAACAGCGGCGCGGCCGCCGGATCGGCCAAGGGCAGTGCCACGCGTGCCGACTGGCGCCGGCAGCCTTCACAAAACGGGAGCTGCGGGCCTTCATCGCGGCGGCAGCCAGGGCGGGCTGAGCCATCGGCGGCGGCAGGCGGGCATCGCATCGACACAGGCATCACACAGGCATCGCATCTCACTTGACACGCTTCGTGGCCATGGCTACGGTATTGGGTGATGGCGACGAGAGAGAAACGGCGGTTTGAGGATCCGAGCAAGTGCCCTTGTGCTGGGCAGAACCTCGACAAGTTCGTCCAGCCGGCAGTCCTGTCCGTCTTGGTTGAAGGGGCGCTGCACGGATACCGCATCGTCCAGCGCCTTGGGGAAATGCCCATGTTCCACGGGGATAAGCCCGACACGACCGGTGTCTACCGCTACTTGAAGGCGTTGGAGGAGCGGGGCATGGTCACGTCCGCCTGGAACCTCTCAGGAAGCGGGCCGGCCAAGAAGCTCTTCAGCCTAACGCCTGCTGGCCGCAAATGCCTCCGTCGCTGGGCCGAGACGCTGGAGGAATACTACCACCAGATCGGACAACTGGCCCAACAGGTCCGCCATGCCTCGAAATCCCCTTCTCGCTCGAGGCCGTGTGCCTGCAGCAGAAAATAGCCGTCCCAACAACGCCGATAGCAAACCTGGCGACGTAAATTGGTGGCGTAACACGAGGATTGCCGCAGAGACACACATGACCCTTGTTGAAGCCTTGAACGTGATGCGCCAGGCCGGCTTCCTCCAGGCCAAGGACACTCACTCGCGGTTCTTCAAGGACATTGAGGAGTTGCTGTTCGAAGCGGCGCTGGATCTCAACGACTACACGCCGAAGATCAACACCGGCGAGATAGTCCAGAACCACCAAAACCCCAGCGCCCATTTCCAGTGTACGTGAGAGCCGAGCCCGCGGGCTGTAGGGCGCGGCGACAGCCATCGTCCTCGTTCTTGTCCTCGTCTGTTCGTTTCATTGGGTGCCCCGAGGGTTAATGTCTGGAGTTGCGACCGCTCCCTGTCCCCGCCGCGTGTTTTCCCGCGCCGCGGGCGTTCCGGCCGATTAGAATCCCGGCCATGACGCAAGACCCTCAGACCGTCGGCGAGATCCCGTTGGAGCCGGATGCACACGTGGCGTACCGGCGGCGGGGGATGTTTTTCCTGGGCGTGGCGGTGGGCGCGGTCGCCCTGGCGATGGCGATGCAGGGCGGGGTCAACGCGAACTACGTCGCCGACGTCATGGGCCTTACCGGCCAGCAGCAGGGCACGCTCGAGGCCTGGCGGGAGAGCTGCGGCATTACGGCCCTGGTGGTCCTGGCGATGCTGGCGGGCCTGGCTGAGCCGCTGGTGGCGGCGGCGGTGCTGGCGCTGATGGGCGTTGGCCTGGCGGGGTATGCCTACGTGCCGGACTTCTTCTGGCTGGTGGCGGCCTCGCTGGTCTGGAGCCAGGGCCTGCACGTGTGGATGCCGCTGCCGGAGTCCTTGACGCTGGCCATGGCTGAGCGCGGGCGGCAGGGCCACCGCCTCGGGCAGATGCGGTCGGCCGGGGCGGTCGGCTCGGGCGTCGGGCTTGTCGGGGCGTACATCCTGCGCGTCTGGCTCGGCTGGCAGATACGACCAATGTTCATCATTGCCGGGGCAGCCGTCATTCTGGCGGCGGCGAGTTGCCTGGCCATCCCGCGCAAAATCCGCACGCCGGGCCCGCGGTTCGTGCTTCGCCGCAAGTACTGGCTGTACTACCTGCTGAGCTTCCTGGAGGGCTGGCGAAAGCAGATATTCATCGCCTTCGCGGGCTTTCTGCTGGTCAAGAAATACGGCACCCCGCTGGAGACCATGCTGCTGCTGTGGATGGCCGTCCAGGTTATCGGGTACGTCGGCTCGCCCCTCGTAGGCCGGCTCATCGACCGCGTCGGCGAGAGGCCGGTGCTTGTGTTCTACTTCTCGTGCCTGACGGCCTTATTCGTCGGCTACGGCACGATCGAGAACAAGCACATCCTCTATCTCCTGTTTGTCATCGACAGCGCCATGTTCACCTTCGCCATGGCGCTGACAATGTTCGCCAACCGCATCGTGCCGCCGGGCGAGCGCACGCCGACGCTCAGCATGGGCGTGGCGTTCAACCACGTCGCCGCCGTGGTCATGCCGCTTCTGGGCGGGCTGATCTGGAGATACGCCGGCTTCCAGTGGGTCTTTTACCTCGGCGCCGCGGCCGCGGCCGCCAGCATCGCACCGGCCCTGATGGTCCCCGCGCGGCGCGCGGGAGAAGGTAGTAGGTAGTAGGTAGTAGGGTGGCAGAGGCGGGCAGGGGTATGGGTCCTATAGGTCCTATAAGACCTATGACGATTACCCCCGCGCCGCGGGGAGAAACTATAGGACCCATGACCTTCTTCTCGCGTCATGCCTTGTTTCGGAGGAACGCTTTTCCCGTCAGGACATAGCTGCTGATGGGGCCGGCGATGAGTATCAGCGCCGTGTCCAGGGCTCGCCCCGCGGGGCGGAAGCGTGCCGGCGGTTTAACTAAGGTTCCAAGGCGGCCTTGTCCGATACCTCGAAGGGAGCGTAAACCCAGGTAAGGGTCGGGTTTTGGGCACCGGGTGCGGTCGATGCGGCCGGTAAGGGCGGATGGGCGCCGCCGATTGGCCACGCGTGTCGCGTGGCGGCGGACCGTTGCGCCGCGCTGCCGCCCGGTGAGATTCAGATGGCATTGCGAGACGAAGTGCTCAAGTCGGCCACAACACTCCCGCTCCAGCGGGGCGGCAATGCCGCGCCCGACAAGCGCCCCGGCCGGGCAATGTCCGTGCCGGGCAAGGCTTCAATGGGTTGTCCTGGCCGCCCCTTGCGCCGGCGGGTCGCATATTTTCCGTTTTTTTTTCATTTTACTTCGCGGGCGGGCAGGGTAACTTTATCCTCAGTGCAGGATCTCCGGGATTGGCGTGCTCGCGTTTTATCGTCCGATCCGGGACCGGCTTGCACGGAAGGTCATGATATAAGACAGGACGCATTTCCGCTTACGGTTGCTGCATACGGAGAACATCCAGTATGAAAGCCGATTCTACGCGAAGGCGGCGGCGGTGTATATTCGGGGTTGGTCGGTTACGGCCCATCCGGGCTTTTGCCGTGGGGCTGGCTTTGCTGGCGTCCGCGACGCTGACACTGCCCGCCCGTGGCGCCGACGAGCCCGCGACCCAGCCCGCCCCGGCGGCGACGGACGGGCCTCAGTACATGGTCAGCCAGTTCATCCTGGGCTACGCCAGGGAACACCCCCAGCACCTGGACATCGCGCCCGCGGCGGACATCCCGATCGTCCTGGGCAAGACCGACAAGGGCTACGTTGCTCCCCGCCCGGGCGCCGCGGAGGTTACGCTGAGGCTGGACCAGTACAAGCCCGCCAAGGCCGAAGCGTTCTTCGCCAGCGCCATCCGGCGGATAGACGAGTCGATCGTCGAGGCATACAACCGCCAGGGGCTTGTCGGCGTGTTCGTGGCGCCCAACGACGAGGACATCGACCCGCGGACGGGCAAGGACAAGCGGTCCGCGGAT
Organism: uncultured Planctomycetaceae bacterium; assembly: GCA_964402305.1. GTDB lineage: Bacteria > Planctomycetota > Phycisphaerae > SM23-33 > SM23-33 > JAUWQU01. Next base: position 4,518 of record CAYOBS010000039.1, read on the forward strand.
CAAACAGCCCTTCGTCTGGTGGTCACGACCGCGGCGGTTTCACGGATTCGCACCCTTGCCGGCGGCGACCGCACAGCCGCGCCGGCAGCCCCGCCGGCCCCGGTCGAAGCGCCCGCAGCCCTGCCCGCAACCCCGCCGGCCCCGGCCGAAGCGCTCGCAGCCGCGCCGGCCCCGACCGAAACGGTCACACCCGCGCCTGCACCCGCGCCCGGCGTCACAGCGGATGCCAGCGCTGTGGTGCAGGTCACACCCGCGCCTGCAACTCAGCCGGCCCCGGCGGAAGCGACAGCAGCCGCGCCCGCAACCCAGCCGGCCCCGGCGGAAGCAACAGCACCCGCGCCTGCAACTCAGCCGGCCCCGGCGGAGGCGCCCGCAGCCGCACCGGCAACCCAGCCGGCCCCGGCCGAAGCGCCCGCAACCCAGCCGGCCCCGGCGGAAGCGACAGCAGCCGCGCCCGCAACCCAGCCGGCCCCGACCGAGGCACCCGCAGCCACGCCCGCAACCCAGCCGGCCCCGACCGAGGCGCCCGCAGCCGCGCCCGCAACCCAGCCGGCCCCGGCGGAAGCAACAGCACCCGCGCCCGCAACCCAGCCGGCCCCGGCCGGCGCGGCGGCGGACGGGCCTCAGTACATGGTCAGCCAGTTCATCCTGGGCTACGCCAGGGAGCACCCCCAGCACCCGGACATCGTGCCCGTGGCGGACATCCCGATCGTCCTGGGCAAGACCGACAAGGGCTACGTTGCTCCCCGCCCGGGCGCCGCGGAGGTTACGCTGAGGCTGGACCAGTACAAGCCCGCCAAGGCCGAAGCGTTCTTCGCCAGCGCCATCCGGCGGATAGACGAGTCGATCGTCGAGGCATACAACCGCCAGGGGCTTGTCGGCGTGTTCGTGGCGCCCAACGACGAGGACATCGAATCGCGGACGGGCAATGACAAGCGATCGGCGGATCGAACGTCGCTGCGCCTGGTGGTTACGACCGCGACGGTTTCCCGGATTCGCACCCTTGCCGGCGGCGACCGCATAGCCGCCGAGAAGCGCATCGACAATCCCACCCACGCGCGTATTGCCAAGGGCTCGCCGGTCCGCAGTGGCGAACTGCTCAACAAGGGACTGCTGGACGAATACATCTTCCTGCTGAACCGCTCTCCCGGGCGGCGGGTGGACGTGGCGGTCAGCTCGGGCGCCAAGACCGGCGAGGTGGCGCTGGATTACCTGGTCAGTGAGAACAAGCCGTGGCTGGTTTACGCCCAGACGTCCAACACCGGCACCAAGGCGACGAACGAATGGCGGACCCGGTTTGGCTTCGTCAGCAACCAACTCACCGGCAACGACGATGTTCTTTCGGTTGATTACACCACGGCCTGCCTGTTCGGGCCGGAGGCCAAGGCGGCGTCGATCTCGTACGAGGCGCCGGTCTTGAAGATGGACCGCCTGCGATGGCGCGCCTACGGCAGTTGGGCGGATTATGAGGCAACCGTGATCACTCCGCAGGCCGGCGAAAACTTCACCGGCAGCGAGTGGCGAGGCGGCGCCGAGTTGATCTGGAACTTCTACCAGCACCGCGAGTTGTTCGTTGACCTCATCGGCGGCGCGTACTGGTGGCACGTTTTCGTCGACAACAAGACTCTCCAGCAGAAGGGCGAGGGCGACTTCTTCGTGCCTTACGTCGGCCTGCGGGCCGAACGCATAACGGACCTGTCAACGACGATCGGCCAGGTCATTTTCGAGAGCAACTGCGAAGGCATCGGCGGGACCTCCGCCAAGGACATGGAGCCCCTGGGCAGAATGCCCGTGGACTCCGAGTGGCTTCTGATGAAGTGGGACCTGCTCCATTCGTTCTTCCTCGAGCCGCTGGTCAACCCCACCGCCTGGCGGGACGTCAGCAATCCAAAAAGCTCCACGCTGGCACACGAACTGTACTTCCACTTCCGCGGGCAGTACGCCATGGACGGCTACCGCCTGATTCCGCAGAACGAGGCCATTGTCGGCGGGTTCTTCTCCGTCCGGGGCTACCCGGAGTCGTCCGTGGCCGGCGACACGGCGCTTATCGGCACGGCCGAGTACAAACTCCACATCCCCAGGCTGCTGAAGATTCAGCCTGACCCGGGCAAGACGCCGCTGCCGCTGGTGGGCACCCCGTTCCGCTGGGCGCCGCAGACGGTCTACGGCCGGCCCGACTGGGACCTGATCGCCCGGGCGTTTTTCGACGTCGGGCGGACGATGAACACCTGGCACCGCGGCGAGCAGGGCGAGGAAAACTACACCCTGATGAGCACGGGCATCGGCCTGGAGTGGCAGTTCTCCCGCTACGTGAACCTGCGCCTGGACTGGGGCTTCCCGCTGCGGGACCTGGAGACGACCACCGAGAGCGTGGAAGCCGGCCGGGACTCGCGGGTGCATTTTGTGGCGACAATCATTTATTGAGAACATCGAGAACAGCGACGATCCGAGCCGGCCTTGACGGCACGCTTGACATGACTGTCTGAGGCTTGGAATCACAAGAGCAGGCACGCAAGGCGTGCGGCTTCTATGGGAGCATGGGCAATGAGGATTAGACAGGTTACTGGGTTTGTTCTTTCGGGCAGGGCGGCGGCGGGCGCGCTGCTGGCCGGCGCGGTCCTGGCGATCCTGTGCAGTCCCGGGGTGCTGGCCGCCCCGCAAGGCGAGAACGTCGTAAGCGGCAGCGCTACCTTCGAGCGGTCCGGGGCCGCCACCACGATCACCGCCGGCAACAGGGCGATCATCAACTACTCGAGCTTCGACGTCGCCGCCAACGAGACCGTGCGGTTCGTCCAGCCCAGCGCCACCGCCACCGTGCTCAACCGCATCCAGAGCGCCAGCCCCACGCAGATCAACGGCGCCCTCCAGGCCAACGGCATAGTCTACCTTGTCAACCGCGCCGGCGTGATCTTCGGCCCAGGCTCGATAGTCAACGTCGGCGGGCTTTACGCCGCGGCCGCAACCATATCCAACCAGGACTTCCTGGCCGGCATAAACAGGTTCACCGACGCCTCCGGCGACGTGACCAACAACGGAACCATCGTCGCCGACGCCGTTGGCCTGATCGGGCGGACGGTCGCCAACCACGGCTCCATCGTCGCAATCGACGGCCTGGTCACCATGGTTGCCGGCAAGGACATCCTGCTGAGCGAGGAAGTCGGCGGGCACCTGATGGTCCGCCTGGAAGGTGCCAGCGAGAAAATCACCGACAAGCCCGGCGTCGAGAACACCGGCACGATCCAGGCGCCCGGCGGCAAAGTTCTGATGGGCGCCGGCGACATGTTCAGCCTCGCCGCCCGCCAGGCCGGGACCGTGCAGGCGAAAGAAGTCGCCATTGACGGCAAGGCCGGCGTGACGGAAGTCACCGGCACAATCGACGCTGCCGGGCCCACCGGCGGCAAGGTCGCCGTCACTGGCGAGAAGGTTTCCATCAAGGGCGCGACTATCGACGCTTCCGGCCAGTTCGGCGGCGGCGTGATACTCATCGGCGGCGACTACCAGGGCGCCAACCCCGACGTAGCCAACGCCCGGCAGACTTTCGTCAACGCGGGCAGCGTCCTCAAGGCCGACGCCATCGCCTCCGGCGACGGCGGGAAGATAATCGTCTGGGCAGACCAGGTAACGTGGTTCTACGGGCAGGCCTTCGTTCGCGGCGGCTTGGCTGGCGGCAACGGCGGGCTCATCGAAACATCCGGCAAGGGCGCCTTGTACGTCGGGCCCGAGGCCGTCATAGGTCTTGGCGCTCCGCGGGGCACGTCCGGCACCTGGCTGCTCGACCCGACCGACGTGACGCTGACGGCCGCAACCTTGAACATGACCGGCAACCCAACATGGGTCCCCGGCGCGGGCACCCCTGTTACCGGCACGATCGACATCGCCGCCATCGAGGCGGTCCTTGAGCTCGGTACCGGCGGAGTCGTCTCGGTTAGCACGTCGCCCGGCGGAGGCGCCGGACCACTTGGCGGACGGATCACCGTGACCAACGCCATCACCGTCGACTACGTCGCCAACGGCGGCGCGGCCAGCACGAGCACGCTGACACTCAACGCCGACGCCGACATCGTCGTCAATAACACCATCTCCCTCAGCACCACCGACGGCGCCGGCGACACCTTCAACCTCAACCTCAACGCCACCACCGGTGTGGACATCAACGCGGCCATCAGTAGAACAGCCGTCTCCGGCTTAGGGACCGTCGTCCTGACGACCACGGGCACGACGTTCGATAACACCACCGGCGCGATCACAACCACCGGCGGCGCGGTGGACATCAACAACACCGGCGCCGTGACGATCGGCGCGGCCATCACCGCCGGGGCCGGCAGCATAACCATCGCCGGCACGACGTTCAACAACACCGGCGGGATCATCACGACCACCGGCGGCGCGGTGGACATTCACAACACCGGCGACGTGACGATCGGCGCGGCCATCACCGCCGGGGCCGGTAACGTAACCATTGCCGGCACGGATAGCGCCTTCGGCGGCTCGATGGCCACGAGCATTGTCGACGGTGGCGGGACGATCACCTCCAGCGGCACGGTCCTGCTGGAAGCCTCCGGCGCCGTGGGCGCCAGCGGCGCGGAAATCGACCTCGCGGCCACCGGGACGCTCCAGGCCCAGGCGGGCACGAACGCCTACATCAGCAACACCGGCGCGATGTCGCTGGGCGCCTCGTCCGCCGTTGGCGTGATGTCGGTCACCAACGCCGGCACGGTGAACATCACCGGCGCCGTCTCCGCCGGCACGACCGGCAGCGTCTCAATCACCGCCACCGGTGCCAACAACGGCATCACGGTCGGCAACACCATCACGGCCGGGACGACCTCCGGCGGCGTAACGCTGATCGCCACGGGCAACGTGACCGTCAACGACAGCATTACCACCACCAGCGGGGCCGCGGTCATCGTCGCCGACAGCGAAGGCGACGGCACGGGCACCTTCAGCGTTGCCGCCGCACCCACCATCACCATCGGGGGCGACTTCGGCCTGACCGTCACCGCCGCCAACGTGGTTCTCACGGTCGGCGCCGGCGACTGCATCGTGGCCACGGGCAACATCATTGAGTTCCGCAACAGCCGTCCCGCGCAGGCGATGAGCATCGGCACGGATGTCCCAGGCACCTGGAGCCTGACGAAGGACGAGATCGGCGAGTGCGGCGAGTCCACCGGCTTGCCTTCGTCGATCATCTTCGGCCAGAGCGGCACCCAGGCCGGCGACATCACGATCAACGACTGCGACCCCGCCACCTCCAGTAGCTCGGTCTCCTACGTCTTCAACACCACCGGCAACGTCAACATCTCCACCTCCAACAGCACCATCCCCGACAACGGCAGCGTGACCATCGTAGCCGGCGGAAACGTCGCCGTGGACGTGGATCTCATCGTCGACGGCACGGGCAACATCTCCATCTCGGCCGGCGGAGCGGTCACCTTCGCCGCCAACGCGAACGTGCGGGCCCTCGGCAACGCCGGCAGCGTCTCGATCCACGCCGGCACCGATGGAACGGGCGACCTCACATTCGCCGGGGCCAACGCCGACATCCGCGGCAACACCGTCTCCCTGTGGGCCGGCAGCGGCACGGGCGCCGCCGCGGTGGTCAACGTCATCACCAACACCCCCGACATCCTCGATAACGACGGCACCGGCGCGCCCGCGTCCTTCTCCTTCCGCCAGGACGCCGCCATCGTCCACGCCAACCTGCCGGCCAGGGCGCAGATGGACAACGCCGTGCCCGCCACGTACGCCATCCAGTCCGACAGCGGATCGGTCAGCCTCAGCGTCGACACCAAGATCGTCGGCGCGGCCGTCACCGTCACCGGCATCGCGGCCGGGAATACCTTCGCCCTGGCCGGCGCGGCGGGCGCCCAGGCCGGCTCCATCGCCTTCAATGGCGGTGCCGGCATTGACACGCTGACCCTCGACCTGACCACTGTCGGCGCGGTCCTGCCCACCAGCGGCGTGACCTTCACGGCCGCGGGAGGCAACGACACCGTCACTGGCGGCAACGTGGCGAATGCCTGGCTCCTCACCGGCGCCAACGCCGGCTCGGTCGGCTTGCTCACCTTCACCGGTGTGGAAGCGCTTGTGGGCAACGCCGCCGTTGACGCCTTCACCTTCACCGCCGGCGC
>CAYOBS010000039.1:10748-16588 GCA_964402305.1 uncultured Planctomycetaceae bacterium
GATTGTCGGCGTGATCACGGGCGGGGCCGGCACCGACACGCTGACGGGCGACAACCTGGCCAACACGTGGACAACCACCGGCGCGGACGCTGGCACACTGACGGGCACGGGCGGCTTCACGGGCATGGAAGCGCTTGTGGGCAACGCCGCCGTTGACGCCTTCACCTTCACCGCCGGCGCCTTCGCCGGTACGGTTGGCGGCGCGGGCGGCAATGACACGTTCACGTTGAATGGCGGAACGATTGTCGGCGTGATCACGGGCGGGGCCGGCACCGACACGCTGACGGGCGACAACGTGGCGAACGCGTGGGGGCTGACCGGTGCGGGCTCGGGCACACTGACGGGCACGGGCGGTTTAACGGGCATGGAAGTGCTTGCCGGCGGGACGAACGCCGACACGCTGACGATCGACCTGACGGCCGGCGCGGCTGTTCTCGCCGGGATGAAGTTCAACGGCGGGGCCGGCGTCAGTAATTCGATCGTGGTGAACCCCGGGGCCGGCGGCCCGTTCACGACGGTGACGCACACCTTCACGAACGCCACCGACGGCAGCATCACCGTGGACGGCTCGGTGCTGCAGTACACGCAGTTGTCGCCGATTACGGACAACCTGATCCCCGCCAACCGCGTCTTCACCTTCACCGGCGCGGCCGACGTGATCGTGGTCGCCAACGCCGGCGCGGCCAATGACAGCGTTTCGCAGATTTCCAGCGGCGCCAGCGAGACGGTGGCCTTCACCAACCCGACGGCGTCGCTGACGATCAACACCGGCGCGGGCAACGATTCGCTGGCGTTCGCCCCTGACATCGCCGGCGGCCTGCGATATGCCGGCGCCACCACGGTCAACGCCACGGGTTTCCTGACCGTTGCCGGCGTGACCACCGGCGGCGACTTCACCGCCTTGGCCGGCGGCAACCTCTTCACCACCGCCCCCATCTCCACCGGCGGCGGCGACATCGCCCTGAGTTCGACCGCCGGCTCGATCCGGGTCGGGGCCGACCTCGACAGCCGCAACCTCACCCCCGGCAACGCCGGCAACATCAGCATCCAGACCGACCGCACCGCGATGACGAACCTGGGCTTCTCGCCCGCCGACGACTGGCGCCCCAACCACCTCATCGTCTTCGGCAATGGGATCGGTGGCATTACCATCCGGGCCGACTCGGGCGCCGTTTACGGCGACATCACCATCAACACCAATGGCGCGCGCCCACAGGTGTCCAGCGTGGCGACCATCGTCGGCGACGTGGGCGGCGGCAACCTGGTCTTCGCCGGCGAGAACTTCCGCATGGGTTCGTTCGAGAAAATGACCTCGACGGGCAGCATCTACATCACGCGGGTCCCGACGACGGCCGTGTTCATGACCCTCGCCCAGCTCAGCGACATCACGGCCGCCAGCTTCATGGGTATCCGGGCCAACACCATCGATTTCCTCGTCCGCGACCCCGCCATTGTGGTCGCCGCCGACGGAACGCTGGTGGGCGACACCGGCATGAACCTGATCGCCAACACTCTGGACGTCATGGCCGGGCCGGGCGGAGTGACGTACAACGGCGCCGCCACGCCGGTGCCGTTCCCCGCCGCCAGCGGCGGCTCGCCCTTCGGGGCCGGCATCTTCCCCGGCACGATCATGGCTATCGGATCGTTCACCGTGGTGGTGCTGGATGACGCGGCACACGCCCCGCCGATCTCCCTCAGCGGCGGCCTCAGCCGATGGGGCCTGGACGCAGTGGGCCTGGTCGGCTTCACCCCCAACCTGTCGACAGCCCTGGCCAGCGCGTTGCCCGGCCAGCAGGTCGATGTGAGCCTCGAACAGACCGTCGACGTCTCGCAGCAGGAAGACCTGGTCCGCCACCTGGGCATCTACACCAAGGGCCCGACGGTCGAGGAACTGCTGGACTACCTGTCCGGGCGGAAGTTCTATAACGATGCGCCGGATTCCGAGTACCCGCTGTCGGCCGGCGACTTCTTCGGGGCCGCACTGTTGCCTTCGGATAATAAGGTGTCTATCGACCGCCTGCCCGGCGAGCTGGCCCGCGAGGCGCTGGCCAAGTACCGCGAGGTCTACTGGCGGCAGGTGGACGACCCCAAGACCGGCAAGAAAATCTGGAAATCCGTCGCCGGCGACCTCCGCAAGATCATCGAGAAGAGCGTCGAGGAGTTCAAGGCCAAGAACAACGGCAAGTTCGACCCTGTCGCCTACCGCAAGTGGGTGGCCTCGTCGCCCGATCAGAAAGAGGCCGCCTCACTGATGGTTCAGCTCGATTTGCTCTTCCACAAGATCGAGCTGCTGGGTCTCGGACCGGTCGAACAGAGCATCTCGCTTCAGGTGCTGGCCAGGTCGGTAAGGCCTCGCGGACTGAGTCTCCAGGAGACGATCAGCATGATTCTCAATGTGCCCGCGGGCACGGCGGAGCCTGTCGGCGAGCAGACCGTTACGGCGGCCAAGTGAAACGCGTGGGCTTTTAGCCCCCCGCGGCCCGGTGGAGCCGGAGTTGTGTATCGTGCCCGCCGTGTGTATCATAATGGTAGATGGAATCGCCATGGCTATAGATGTCGATAAGTTGCTGGCTGAGATAAGCCCGGAGGCGCCTTGCGGCGAGGACTTGTCTTACGATCCAGCCTTCCTGGAGCTCGAACGGATCGCCCAGGGCACGCCCGAGCAGCAGGTGGGCGAAACGATAGTCCCGGCCGAGGAGCCCAACTGGCGGGATGTTCGCGACCAGGCCCTGGCGCTGCTTGAGCGGACCAGGAGCCTTAGCGTCATCAAGTACTTCGTTGTATCGGCAATGAAGACCGAGGGCCTGGCGGGCCTCGGGAGCTCCCTGGCGGTGCTTCGCGGCTCGCTGGAGCGCTACTGGGACACTCTCTGGCCGCGGCTCGACCCCGATGACAACAACGACCCGCTGGAGCGGATGAACATCATTTCGTTCCTCTCTCCCCCGGCGGGGATGTATGGCGATCCGCTTGGGTTCGTGCAGCGCCTCGGCGAGATCCCGCTGTGCAACAGCAAGCAACTGGGGCGGTTCGGACTCAGGGACATACAGATTGCCCGCGGAGAACTGTCCACACCGGCTGGCAAGCCGGCGCCTGGCCTTGCCGCCATCGAGGGCGCTTTCCGCGACACTTCGACGGAGGACATTGAGGCCGCCGCCGCGGCCGCAATGCGGGCCGCCGAGCACATCGACGCCATCGACTCGTTGATAACGCGGCGCGTCGGGGCGGGCAAGGCGGTCAATCTCGACCTGGCCAAGAAGGCGATGAAGGAAATCTGTTCCTGCATCGCCAACTTCTCGGGCGGCCTGGGCGGCGCCCAGGCCGGCGGCAGCGCGGGCCAGGCCGCCGCCGGCGCGACGGGCGGACCGGGCGCCGCACCTGCCATCGCCGGTGAAATACACTCCACGGATGATGTGGTCCGCGTTCTGGACCTTATCTGCGCCTATTATCAGCGGGTCGAGCCGTCGAGCCCGGTGCCGCTGCTGCTTCGCAGGGCCAGGGGGCTGGTCCGCAAGAGCTTCATGGAGATCATTCAGGACCTCAACCCCGAGGCGATTCATCAGATACAGGTGATCAGCGGTCCGCTGGGCGATGGGGCCCAGGGTCCGCAGTAGAACTTTGTGCGCGGAGCGCCAACACTTCGCGCTGTGATACCCGCATAGAAAGGAGCTGCCATGGCGAAAAAAGAAAGTAGTCAGAAATTCATAGCTCGAAACCGGGCGCCACGGGTCCAGGTCGAATATGACCTGGAACTCTACGGCGCCGAAAAGATGATCAGCCTGCCGTTTGTCATGGGCGTGCTGGGCGACCTGTCCGGCAAGCCCGCCGAGGCCCTTGCGCCGGTGGCTGACCGCAAGTTCCTGGAAATCGACGTGGACAACTTCGACGACCGCCTCAAGTCGACCAAGCCGCGAGTGGCGTTCCAGGTGCCCAACACCCTGACCGGCGAGGGCAACTTGTCCGTCGACCTGACGTTCGAGAGCATGGACGACTTCTCGCCGGCGGCGGTCGCCAGGAGGGTCGAGCCGCTGAGCAAACTGCTGGCCGCCCGAACACAGTTGTCGAACCTTATGGGATACATGGATGGCAAGAGCGGGGCCGAGCAGCTTATCGGCAAGCTCCTGAAGGACCCCGCGCTGCTTGCGGCGCTGGGATCGACGCCCAAGGCAACCGATGAAGGCGCCTCACAAGGCAATGAGGAGAAGAGCGATGGCTGAACCGAATGCCCAACAACAGCAGCGCGCCGAGCAGGTCGCCGAGCGCACCGAGCTCGGGGACTTCCAGATGCTCCTGAACAAGGAGTTCAAGCCCAAGACCGACGGCGCCAAGAACGCCATAGCCGTCGCCGTACAGACCCTGGCCCAGCAGGCCCTGTCCGAGACGATGCTGATCAGCGACGACGCGATCAGGACCATCGAGGCGATAATCGCCGAGATCGACCAGAAGCTCTCCCAGCAGTTGAACCTCATCCTCCACAACGAGGACTTCAAGAAGCTCGAGGGCACCTGGCGAGGGCTGCACCACCTGGTCAACAACACCGAGACCGACGAGACTCTCAAGATCCGCGTGTTCAACATCTCCAAGAAGGAACTGGGCAGGACCCTCAAGAAGTTCAAGGGCACGGCCTGGGACCAGAGCCCGCTGTTCAAGAAGATGTACGAGGACGAGTACGGCACACCCGGCGGCGAGCCGTACGGGACCCTCATCGGCGACTACGAGTTCGACCACACCCCGCCGGACGTGGAGATCCTCCAGGGCATGGGTCAGATCGCGGCCGCGGCTCACGCGCCGTTCATCGCCGCCACCGCCCCGGCCCTGATGAACATGGACAGTTGGCAGCAGTTAGGCGACCCGCGCGACCTGACGAAGATATTCCAGACCCCCGAGTACGCCCCGTGGCGCAGCCTGCGGGACAGCGAGGACAGCCGGTTCGTCGCGCTGACCATGCCGCGGTTCCTTGCCCGCCTGCCGTACGGCGCCAAGACCAGCCCGGTCGAGGAGTTCGACTTCGAGGAAGACGCCGAAGGCGCGGACCACAGCAAGTACTGCTGGTCCAACTCCGCCTTCGCGATGGGCGTCAACGTCAACCGGGCGTTCAAGCTTTACGGCTGGTGCTCGCGGATCCGCGGCGTGGAGTCCGGAGGCATGGTCGAGGGCCTGCCCTGCCACACTTTCCCGACCGACGACGGCGGCGTGGACATGAAGTGCCCGACCGAGATCGCCATCACAGACCGCCGCGAGGCCGAACTGGCGAAGAACGGCCTGATGCCGCTTAGCCACTGGAAGAACACGGACTACGCGGTGTTCATCGGCGCCCAGACGCTTCACAAGCCGGCCGAGTACGACGATCCCGACGCGACGGCCAACGACAACCTCGGCAGCAGGTTGCCGTACCTCTTCGCCTCGTGCCGGTTCGCGCACTACCTCAAGTGCATCGTGCGCGACAAGATCGGCTCCTTCAAGGAGCGCGAGGACATGGAGAAGTACCTCAACAACTGGATCATGAACTACGTCGAGCCCGACCCGCACAACGCGACGGAAGAGGCCAAGGCCCGCCGGCCCCTGGCGGCGGCCGAGGTTACCGTCGCCGAGGTCGAGGGCAACCCGGGCTATTACGCGGCGAAGTTCTTTCTGAGGCCCCACTACCAATTGGAAGGCCTGACCGCGTCGCTTAGGCTGGTCTGCAAACTGCCGTCGGGCAAGGCGAAGTAATCGTTGAATAAAGGCACGCTCGCACAGAGCGACAACACAAGAACAAAGGAGATTCGAGATGAGCTACGACATGTTTCTCAAGATTGACGGGATCAACGGCGACAGCACGGACGACAAGCACAAGCAGTGGA
>CAYOBS010000040.1:0-16405 GCA_964402305.1 uncultured Planctomycetaceae bacterium
GGCGCTGGCAGGGGCGGCGGCCTATCAGTACCTGATCCAGCCGGGGCTGCCTATTGTCGAAACCGCCGTGCAACACAGCAGGGCACTGAAAACCCGGAGACGCACAATGAATCTTGCACCACCCGTACAGCTTCTTCTGGTCGGCGGATTCCTCGGCGCCGGAAAGACCACGCTGCTCTGGCAGGCCGCGCGAAGGCTAGCGGCCAGGGGGCGGCACGTCGGGCTTATCACCAACGACCAGGCGCCCGACCTCGTCGATACCGGCCTGCTCGTCCGCCAGGGCCTCGACGTCCGCGAGGTCGCCGGGAGCTGCTTCTGCTGCAATTTCCCCGCGCTGATAACCGCGGCCGAGGCGCTGGCCGGCGACGTCCGCGCCGACGTGCTCATCGCCGAGCCCGTCGGGAGCTGCACGGACCTCTCGGCCACCATACTCCAGCCGCTCAAGGACAAGTTCGCAAGGCAGTTCGTGCTGGCGCCGCTGTCGGTGCTGGTCGATCCCGAGCGGCTCGCCGACACGCTGCTGCACCGGCCTGGCAGGCTCCACGCCAGCGCCGCCTACATCGTCCGCAAGCAGCTCGAAGAGGCGGATGTGATCGTCCTGAACAAGACCGACCTGCTGGAACCCCAACAGCTCGCGGAGCTTGTGGGGATGCTGGGCGAGAGTTTCCCCGGCTCGGCCGTGAGGTGCATCTCAGCCCTGACCGGCCAGGGCGTGGAGGAATGGCTCGACGCCGTCCTGTCCGGCGGTCCCGCGAAAAGCGGGATTGGCGAGGGTGGCGGCGTTGGCGCCGTTGGCACTGTTGGTACCGTTGGTAACAAGCTGCTGGACATCGACTACGACATCTACGCCGAGGGCGAGGCGGTGCTGGGCTGGCTGAACGCATCCGTGCGGCTCTCGACGGGCGCCGCGGTGGCAGCGCAGCAGTCGGCGGCAACCGACGCCGGCGCCCCGCCCGGCGGCTGGGCGGGCTTTGGCCGGAAGTTGCTGGAAGGCCTCCGCGAGGACTTCCGCCGCACCGGCGCGAGGGTCGGGCACGTCAAGCTGCTCCTCTCGGCCGGCGGCGAACAATGCCTCGCCAATCTGACCAGCACCGACGGCGAGGTGTCCGTCCGCGGCCAGGCCGGCGCGGTGGATCAGGCGAACCTGGTGCTAAACGCCCGCGTCGAGATGCCGCCGGAAGAATTGGAGGCGCTGGTCCGCAGCCACCTCTTGGCCGCGGCAGCCGGCGGCGTCGCGGCACACATCATGCACCTCCAGAGCCTTCGTCCCGGCCGGCCCAGGCCCACGCACCGCTACCGCTGCGTTGTCGAGCCGTGAAATGATTTGAGAGACACTCCCGCGCCGGAGGGGTTTATGGCAATATATGGCAGTATGATATGGCGGCGCCTGCGCTGGCGTCGGTGCAGCCGCCGCAGGAACAGAATCGGAAAGGAAACGCAAACATGTGCCGCCTGATATCGCTGGTTGTCGCGTTGTCGTTGTTCGTGTCGGCCGGTGCCGCAATCGCAGCCGCGCCGGCGGTCGAGGACGTCCAGGGCCTCTACGAGGGAACCCGCACGGACTCGAGCGGGTCGCACAAGTTCGAGGCCCGCGTCGTCGCCCTTGGCAAGGGCGCCTACAAGGCCCTTATCCGCGAGGCCGGCGGCGCTGGCGCCGCGGTGACGAAGGTCACCCTTGACGGCAAGACCGAGGGCGAGGCCGTCACGTTCAGCGGCAAGAGCGACGCGGGCGACTGGTCGGCCGCCTATGCCAATGGCGGCATTGCGGGCACCTGCGGCAAGGACGGCAAGGTGACGATGAAGCGCGTCGTGCGAGTAAGTGCGACGATGGGCGCCAAGCCCCCGGCCGGGGCTGTCGTCCTGATCGACGGCAAGAACTTCGACGAGGTTGTGGCCAAGCCCGGCAAGGACGGCAAGGGCCAGGAGTGGAAGGTTGCCGCCGACGGCGGGGTCATGGTGGCCAAGGGCGGCATCAATTCCAAGCGGTCATTCGACGGCAGCTTCAAGATGCACGTGGAGTTCAAGAATCCGCTGATGCCCGAGGCCCAGGGCCAGGGCCGCGGCAACAGCGGCTGCTTCATGCCAAACGGCGACGAGGTGCAGGTGCTGGACTCGTTCGGCATGGGCACTTACACGGGCGGCGGCTGCGGCGGGATATACAAGTACAAGGACCCCGACGCGTTCGACGAGTTCTCGCTGGCCTCGGCCCCTCCGGGCCAGTGGCAGACCTACGACATCGCGTACACCGTCCAGAGCAAGGACGGCAAGCCGGTCATCACCGTCTTGCACAACGGCATAAAGATCCACGACAAGTTCCAACTCGGGAAAAACGCCAAGGGCGGGACCTTCCAGTTCCAGGACCACGGCAACCCGGTGCAGTACCGCAACATGTGGGTGCTGCCGATGAAGTAGGAAGAAGAAGGCAGTAGGTAATAGGTAATAGGTAATAGGTAGTAGGTAGTAGGTAGTAGGGTGGCAGAGCCCTGATCGGTCCTGTTGGCCTCGGTGGCCTCCGCGCCCTCCGCGCTTAACCTTTTTCGTCACAGCCGCCAGGGCTCGCGCATGGTGTAGTGGAGCATGCGGTTGGCCAGGTCATCGTCGATGAATCGCTCGGCGGCCGGGTCCCACCGCAGCGGCCTGGCGAGCTTGACGGCGATGCCGCCCAGCAGCGCCGCCGACGTTGCACGGTGGGCGACCTCCGCCGGGGTAATGGTCTGGTTTCGCGTCTTGATGCAGTCGACGAAGTTGCGGACGTGGCCGGGACTCTGCTCCAGATTGACGTCGTTGGGGCCGAACTTCTCCTTCAGCAGCGACTTCGGCTCGGCGTCGATGCTGGAGCGAGTGAAGACCCATCCCTCGTCGCCCTCGAACCGCACGCCGTGGGCGGCCTTGCCCGTGTCGGTCATGATCAGCTTCACGCCGTTGGCGTAGGTGAACTCGATGTCGTATGTCAGGACCGTGTCGTAGAGGCCCTCGGTCGGGAACACCCCGCGTCCCTCGATTGCCACCGGCCCGGTCCGGCCGGTATCCATGCCCCAGTGGGCGATGTCCAGGTCGTGCACGCCGTAGCCGGCGATCCAGCCGGAGAGGCTGTAGTCCGAAACGAAGTACCAGCCGGGCAGCCCCCGGTTGGAAAACACGCGGGCGGGCGTGAACTGCGCGCGCGGCGCGGGACCCTGCCAGAGTTCCCAGTCCAGCCCGTCCGGCACTGGCTGGGACGGATGGGCGCCCGTTGCCCGGCCGGGCGGCGAGCCGATGCGGATCGTATGCAACTTGCCGATCCGTCCGTTGCGGACCAGTTGGCATGCGTGGCGGACTTCCCACAGCGAGTGCAACTGCGTGCCGTGCTGGAAGACCGTTGCGTGGCGATTCACCACGTCCACGAGGGCCCTGCCCTCGGCGATGGTGTTGCTCAGCGGCTTTTCGCAGTAGACATCCTTGCCGGCCCGCGCGGCCGCGATGGCCATGAGCACGTGCCAGTGGTCCGGCGTGGCGATGGCGACGGCGTCGATGTCGCCGCGGGCGAGCAGCTCGCGGAAGTCGCGATACGCGGCCTCGGGTGGCAGATTCATGCCCTGGCGATACCTTTCCCGCGCCGTGGCGAGCACGTCGCACACGGCCACGCGCTGGGTATCTTTGCACGCGCCGAACCCGTTCGAGACGTCGCCCATCCGCCCGCCGCAGCCGATGAGGCCAACGGTTATCCGCTCGCTTGCGGCCACCGTGCCGCAAAGGCCTAGCGCCGATGGGCGAACAAGGTATGGGAATGCCGCCGCCGAGGCGGCTGCTGAGATAAACCGCCGGCGCGTAAGCCGGCGAGGCCCGCGAGTGCTGTGTTTCATTGCTTTTCCTTCGTTTTGGCCGGGGCCGGGGTCTTGGCCGCGCCGCTGCCGCCGACTGGGTTGTTGTATGCGTCCCACGCCTTGGCGAGCTGCTCATCGCCGGCGCCGCTACCTGGTTGGACCCACAGACGATACCTCAACACCAGCGGCTTGTCCTTCGAGAGCGGGAACTTGACTCCCGAGGCGGGGAACGTCGGCTGGAGCCAGCCGAGGTTCGCAAACTTCACCCAGTCGCCCGGGTACGCCGGGTTGCCGGCGTGCTGGATAATCGCGATTGCCGCCGCCTGCTTGCCGCCGGTCGGCACGCCGGCGATCTGGGCGTAGCTGCGCCGCGGCTCGGCCCCCCAGCAGGGGCCCCAAGGGCCGGCCCGGTCGGTGTGCTCCAGGATCTTCTGCTCGCCTTGAAGGGCCGTCCGGATGTTCAGCCCCCCGTAAGCCTTCTGCCCGCGCCGCGCGACGGACACTCCGTCAACCAGGGCCTCAAAGTTAAACTCGAAGTCCACGAAATACCCGC
This sequence comes from uncultured Planctomycetaceae bacterium, assembly GCA_964402305.1. Taxonomy (GTDB): domain Bacteria; phylum Planctomycetota; class Phycisphaerae; order SM23-33; family SM23-33; genus JAUWQU01. The sequence continues at coordinate 4,357 of CAYOBS010000040.1, forward strand.
CCCCGCCGGCCGGGCTTACGCGGATCGTCGCGCGCTCGCGGACGATCGGCTCGGTGTCGTCCCACTTCCAGACGCTCTGGGCCTCGATCGTCGCCGCATCTCCGGCAGCGGGAGCGGCAGCGGCGAGCTTCGCCGGCCGGGCGAAGAGCCCCTGAAGCGCGTGCAGGTCCCGCACCTGGCCCTTGTAGTACACCTCCGGCCAGGCCCAGTAGACGCCTCGATGATGGGGATGGTCGTTTGCGTAGTCCACCGTCAGCACCTCGCCGCCGGGGCCGTAGAGCGGGTGGATGTAATCGCCGCGGGGTTCGGCGTACTTCTTGCCCTTGAGGGCGGCAGGCACGGGGACGGTTTCGAAGTTGTACCGCAGCACCGGCTCGCCGCCGCGCGACACCTCGACCTTCCCGGCGTCCTTGTCGTAGCGGACGCTCATCGCGCCGCCCGCCTCGGCGGCCGGGACGGGCCCGGCGGAAATCGCCGCGATCATCCACAAACTCATAACGCCTGGAAACGCGGTCATGGACGATTCTCCTCAGTGGCCCCGGGCTCCCCGCGCGGCTCGGAGGCCGACAAGGGTAAGTGCCCGGGCGCCTGTCTTTATAACGCCTTGGTGCAGCGAAGGTGCCGACGGAACAAATATGCCCGGCCGGATCGGGCAGATGCGACGTGGCGCCCGTTGGCCGCGGGTCCGGCGTCAGGCGCCGATGACGGAGAAGACTATGTCGGCCAGGATGCCTTCCTCGACGAAGCGGGCGAGGATGGGATCGAGTTCGCTGGGCGATCCGGCCAGGAAGTAGCTCCACAGGCCTCGCCGCTGCTCCATCAGTTCGCAGGTCAGGAACGCCCGCTGGCCGGCCACGTCGGGCGGGTCCAGCCGGCGGGTGGTGCGAACCAGTGCGCTCTTGCGGAGGCTCTCGGATTCGTAGGGGTGCTCGGCGAGCGTGAGGACCTTGCTGAGCCGCTTGACGACGCGCACGATCTCGTCCTTCTCCGTCTGGGAGCACCAGAACGTGACCACCACCGCCCCGCCGGGCGCGCCCGGGAAAGCCGTGCCATGACCCACGATCGTCTCGATGGAAATCCCGCGGTTGCTGAAGGCCGAGGCGATGCTGGTCAACGCCCCGGCCCGATCGGCGATGCCGGCACGGATGACCCAGTGTTTCTTGCCGTCGTCGTTTGTCATGTTCATCTTGCCTCGCTCCGCTAATGCAGCGCGTCGAATAGATTGTGAATTATCATGAGTTCGTAAATCCGAAATTCGAATCTCGAAATCCTAAACAAATCCAAATCGGCAATTTCAAATGCTCAAAACGCCAATGCCCGGCCCACGACTTGTGAAGGGCCTTAGTGTCCCTTGGGGTTCTTGCTTGTTTTGGTTTTGTATTTTGTATTTTGTATTTTGAAATTGTTTAGGATTTAGAGATTCGAATTTAGGATTTATCAGGCGCCAGAAACTTCATCAATTCCGAATCGCTCCGTTAGCCTGTGCCTGCCGCGTCGGCGGGCTGGCCGGGGTTGCCCCACTGCATGCGCTCCCTGGCGATGCTGCCAAGGGCTATCGACAGCAGCTTTGTCTCGACATTGTCGGCCCTGGACAGGATCAGGTAAGGGATCATGACGCCCACCGTCACGCCCGCGAACGTCCCCATGCCGTATTTCACGATCTCCATGATGACCTTGTAGAGAATGTTTGCCGAGTCCAGCCCGGGGCAGATGAGGATGTCCGCCTTGCCCGCCACCTCGGCGGCGACGCCCTCGAACGCCACGTCCTTGAGCCGAAGCGACTCGGGGCTGACGGCCATGTCGAACGACAGCGGCCCGTAGACCAGCGCGCTTGGCCAGTGCCGGTCGGTCAAGGCCTTGCCCATCGCGGTCGAGGGCAGCGACTCGATGATCTTCTCGTTGGCTGAGAGTATCGCGACCCTCGGGCGGGCGATGCCCATGATGGCCTGGGCGACCTCGACGGCGTTGTCAACGAGGTCGATCATCCGCTCGAAGTTGCACGAGGTCGTCACGCCGGGGTCGGTCAGCAGCATGGGCCGGCCGTGGGCTATGGGGGCGGCGTCGAACATCGTAACCAGGCTGAAGGTCTTTCGGACCGCAATGCCGCGCATGGCGCGATTGAGGATGGGCGTCGATATGTCGCCCTTGAGAATGATGTCCACCTCGCCGGCGCGGACGATCTCCACGGTCCGCCGGGCCGTCTCATCGGGGCCGTCGGCGGCGATGATGTCCGCCTCGCTGACGTCGATGCCCACGCGAGAGGCCGCGGCGCGAATCTCCGGCCCATCCCCGATAAGCACGCAGCGCTCGACTATGCCATGGTCCCTGGCTGACTCCACCAGCCGAAGGTCATCATCGCGGTCGCCGCCGGGGATGACCACCGACTTGGCCCGAAGCCGCCCGGCAATGGCCAGCAGGTCCGTCACCGCCTCAAGCGGGGTCAGATCGTTCGCCGCGGCATGTGTCGGCTGCACCATAGACACGTTCTTCTTCACCGTCACCGCGCCTTGGCGGGGTCCACGCCGCAGTCGGCGAGGATCTTCTCGAAACGCCGGCCGTATTCGATGTACGTCCGCAGGCGGACGTCGGCCTCGCTCTGGCCCGCCCCTTCGTGGAACACCACGCTGAGGTGCGGCTCCATCGATATCCCGCCATCGTAGCCGCCTGCCACCAGGTCGCGGACGATCCGCACCACGTCGCCGTCGCCCTCGCCCGGCCAGGTGAACTCAGCCTTGTTGAATATGCCCGTGGTGAACTCCAGGAACCGGCAGTCCTTGATATGCACGTAGGCGACGTGCTGCTTGACGTGCTCGTAGAACTCCCACGTCGACTGGAGCTTTTCGTGTACACCCGAGGCGTAGTCCAGCGTGCATGGCGGGTTGGCGGTGTCGAATACCAGCTTGAGACCCGGCACGTTCTCTATTAGCTCCAGCGTGTACTTCCAGCCCATCCCGCCGTAGTTCATGCAGTTCTCGTGGACGGGCGTGATGCCGGCGCCGTCAAACATCTTCTTTATCTCGCGCAAGCGGCGGAACCGCTCCTCGGCCAGTTGGTCGCCGGCGGGGCGGTCCCGAAGGATGCCGTAGCTCATGATGCGGATCATCTTCGTGCCCAGCCGAGCCATGCGCGGGATGGCGCGCTTGACTTCGGCCAGCGTGATCTCGAACGGGTCGGTGATCTTCTTGCCCCAGTTGGCGATCTCCGAGCCGAAGCAGTTGATGCCCACCCCGGCGGCGTCGAGTTTCCCGGCCGCGACGTCGAAGTCATCGTCGGGCATGTTGTGAATGTTCTTGCCGTCGATGTTGCGGCTCTCGATGTTCCGCCAGCCAAGCTCTTTGGTGGCGCGGATCTGCCCGTCGATGCCGGGGGCTGCCTCATCCGCGAATCCGGTCAGGTACATTGCGGTCCTCTCAGTCTCGTGTTTGCTATGGGACTTATACGTCCTATAGGCCCTATAAGACCTATATCTCTTTTACCGGCTACCGGCTACCGGCTACTGGCTACCGGCTACCGGCTACCGGCTACCGGCTACTGGCTACTGGCTACCGGCTACCGGCTACCGCTTTCCACCGCCTTTTTGCTTCGGGTTTTCTGGAGTTCGTGGGCCGGCAGGCGGCGCTGAAGCAGCGTCAGCGACAGGTCGATGCACTCCTTGGCCTCGTCCGGCGTCGTCGTGCCGATGGTCACCATGTCCTGGTCGCGGATGGTGTTCCACACGAACGCCAGGCCCACCGGCGGCAGGATTGCCCCGGCCGCGAGGGGCTTGATCGTCATTACGGGCTTCCTGGCGTTTTGGATGATCCGCATGACCCAGTCCACCTCGAGCTGCATGAGGAACCCGGCCGAGTTGTAGAGCTGGATGTAGCTCTCGACGTCCGCGCCGGACTCATCGGCGATCACCACCGCCTCCGGGGCGTGCGTGGACAGGCCCGGGATCATGCCGCGCTGGCGGATCATGGCCGAGTACTCGTCCATGCCGCGGATGACGCGGTGCAGGCGGTCCAGGATGCGGTCGGTCACCGACTGGTGCGGGAAGCAGAAAACCGCCTGGTTGTCGCGGCAGTAGTCCAGCACCCGCCGCGGCTCTGAATCCGGCTCGCCGCCCGGCAGGACGTTGAAGCTGGGGGTTATCACGCGGATGGCGCCCCGGCCGGTGCGATCCTCGGCAATCTTGATCGCCTCGAAGAGCTTCTCGCTGGCCGGGCCCATCACCGTGTCCACGCCGCGGGAGAAGAACACCTCCATCACGTCCGCCATGCGCTGGGCGGTCTGATATTCCTTCAGAAAGCGGTCCTTGGCGGCCGAGGTGTGCGAATAGCCCAAAAACCAATTGGTCCCGACGATCAACCGCGAGACGCTCACGCCGCCAACGGCAGTTCTGGGAAACTCGTTCATCCGGCCTCTCCTGCGACGAAAAGAAGGGAGTAGTAGTTAGTAGATAGGGAGTAGGAAGACGCAATCGCGAGCCCAGGGATAGCAATCCCTGCGAGCTGAAGCAATGTCTTTTCATTCTTTCGGGTAAGCCGAAGGTTCATGTGCGACTGCTCCGAAAAAAGCATCTTACCTGTCCGCGGGGCTTCGATGGGCGAAAAAATTGCCGAATACTCCCGCCACCGCCGGCGGTTTGGCTCTTTGCCGTGGCCGCCGCGCAAGATTCATTCAGGATGCGTACACCAAACTGCCTAACTACTATCTACTTCTCCCTAACTACTCCCTTGAGGTACCTCAGGCACTGTTCCACGTCGGCCATGGCGCGGTCGGCTCGGCGCTCGTGCTCGACTATGTACCATTGCGTGCCGCCGATTCGCCCAGCCAGCTCAAGCAGCTTTTTCCAGTCCACCTCGCCCTGGCCGATGACGGCGTCGGGCGAGCCGCCGAACTCCTTGAGGTGGATCGTCCGCGCCCGGCCGGGGAAGCGCTCGATCATGGCCAAAGGGTCCCCGCCGCCTTCCAGCGCGTTGCCCACGTCCACCTGCATCACCACGTCGTCGCTTGTCAGCGAGAAGAAGACCTCCCATGGCATCTCGCCGTCGACGGGCTTGAACTCCACATAGTGGTTGTGGTAGCCGGTGAACATGCCGTGCGGACGGAGCCGCTCGGCGATCTCGTTGATGACCCCGGCGGTGCGCTTCCAGGCGTCAATGGAGTCGCGGTAGTGAGCCGGCAGGACCGGCACGATCAGGAATCGGTTGCCCAGCGTCCGGTGGAACTCGACGGACTTGTCCAACTCGTCGCCCAGCAGCGAGTCTATGCCCACGTGCGCCCCGCAGCAGGCAAGGCTGTTGTCGTCGAGGATCCGCCGCAGGTCGGCGGCGGACCAGCCGTAATAGCCGGCAAACTCGAGGCCCCGGTAGCCCATGCGCGCCAGCTCGGCGGCCACGGCGGGGAAGTTTCGGCCGGCGTCGGCCTGGCACGTGTGGCGGATCGAGTAGAGTTGCAGGCCGAACGGGATGTCCCTGGTAGTTCTTGTGTTCTTTGCCATGTGAACCGCTCCTTGCGGGGCCACCCGCGGCCCGGCGGGGTGTTTCAATAATATGCGGCTTTGACATCGCTCATGCGCCGGTGCGATGATAACCGCGGCCGCTCCGGCTGCAAGCGCCAGATCAGCAAGGAACCTGGCGCCATGGCCTGAGGCGATTCGACATGAAGACTTTGCTGGGAATCTCGTTGGCCGTAGTGCTTGCCCTGATGCTGCCGGCGCAGACAAGGTCGGATGCCCAGTCGAATCCGGCGCCCGCCGGACCGGCGGAGTTTCATCCGGGCAAGAAGGCGGACAAGCGGGTGCTGATTGTAACGGGCGTCGATTACCCCGGGCACAAGTGGCGCCTGACGACGCCGGTCCTGGCGGCTGGGCTTGATAAGGACCCGCGACTTGCCATCGACGTGGTCGAGACGCCGGAGTTCCTGGCCTCGGAGAAGCTGGCGGACTACGACGTTATCGTGATGCACTTCATGAACTGGCAGGGCAAGCCCGCCCTCGGCGAGAATGTCCGCCAGGGCCTCCGCCAGGCCGTCGCCGGCGGCAAGGGGCTCGTGCTGGTCCACTTCGCGTGCGGGGCGTTCCAGGGCTGGCCCCAGTTCGCCAAAATCGCGGGGCGGGCCTGGAATCCCAAGCTCCGCGCCCACGACCCGCACGGCGCCTTCCGAGTAAACATCACCGACCCCAACCACCCGATCACCAGGGGCCTGGCGGCGTTCGAGACAACCGACGAACTCTACACGTGCCTGGACGGCAACACGCCTATACACGTGCTGGCTGCCGCCACGTCGAAGGTCGACAACAGGGACTATCCCATGGCCTTCGTGCTGGATTACGGCAAGGGCCGGGTCTTCCACTGCCTGCTCGGCCACGACGTCAAGGCCCTCAGCGAGCCGGTGTGCGAGCTGTTCCGCCGCGGGGCAGCCTGGGCGGCGGAGTTGGACGAAAAACCCTAGCGCAGCCGTAGCATGGGCATCTTGCCCATGAGTCGCAGGGCCATCTTGGCCCTGCTTCCCACGGGCGCGGCCGCCCGTGGTTGGTTTTGCCGTACAACTCATGGGCAAGTCCTTGGGACCCCTAACGGGGATGCCCGTACAACTCATGGCTAAGCCATGCTACGAAGTCTGAAGTCTGAAGCCTGAAGTCTGAAGCCTGAAGCCTTCTTTGTCATTGGAGTGCGAGCGAATGCTTTTGTCCTTGACCTTGACCTCGATCTTGAGTCTGGTGACGATTGGCGAGTTGCTGGAGGGCGGGATGCTGGTGTGCTTCGGCATTTCCTGGCCGGTTGACATTATCCGCACCATCCGCACGGGCCGCACCGAGGGCAAGAGCCTGGCGTTCATGTCGCTGGTCCTGGCCGGGTACGTGCTGGGCATGGGCGCCAAGCTGGCCAGGGTGGCCGGCACCGGCCAGTGGCCCGAACTGATTACCCTGCTGTACATCTTCAACTCGGCTGCGATAATCGTGGACATTGTCATCACGCTTCGACTGCGGCGCCTGGCGGGCGCGACGCCAGGCCGATAATCGCACGGAGAAATGGCACTGCCGATTACTAACCGCCGGCTCCCGGTTGCGGGCTCCCGGCTACTGGTTACCGGCTACTGGTTACCAAGATGAACTGTCCCGACCTGCGAGTGATGAGCTTCAACGTGCTAAACGCCCACGCCGGTCATTACGCCGGGCGGTGGCGCCTGCGCAAGGAGCCGGTGGCGATGGCGATCTGGGCGTATGGCCCGGACCTGCTTGGCGCCCAGGAGCTTCAGCGGAAGCAGGCGGACTACCTTCGCCAGCGGCTTGGCGAGTACGAGTTCATCTCGCCGGGGCGCGACAAGGGCGTGCTCGCGGGCCAGTCGGTGGCGATTTTCTACCGGGCGGGGCGGTTCCGAAAGATCGAGCATGGCCACTTCTGGCTTTCCAAGACGCCCGACACGCCGGGCAGCCGGAACTGGGGCTCCATGGCCCCGCGGATGTGCAACTGGGTCCGCCTGGCGGACCTGCGCCACGACGACCAGCGCCAACTCGTGTTCTTCAACGCCCACTTCGATCCCTTCAGCCGGTGGGCGCGCCTGCGGTCCGGCGAGATCCTCCGCGACCGCATCGCCGCCATAGCCGGCGGGGACCCGGCCATCATCGCCGGCGACTTCAACGCCAACGCCCATCGCAAGGTCTACCAGGTGGTCCTGGCCGGGCCCGGCGGCCAGGGGCTTGTCCTGCTGGACGCCTACAGGCAGGCCCATCCCAAGCGCCAGCGGATGGAGTGTACGTGGCACGGGCGAGGTTTCCGCCTGGGCCGCCGGCTGGACTGGATCCTGAACACGCCTGACTTCGACGTCATCGACGCCGCCATCGACTATGCCAAACGCAACGGCCGATACCCGTCCGACCACTTCCCCGTAACCGCCACCTTGCGTTGGTTGGAAAACGGGTAAAATTGAAAATTGAAAATTGAAAATTGAAAATCATGAAGCAGGTGCCGCGTTCCCCGCAGCCGGTAGTCGTGAGCCAGGAAAAGAAAACGGCGGAGCCAGGAACCGGGAACCAGGAACTCGGGAAAGAAACGGCGGGATGGGGAACCCCAACGGGGCAGGCCGGTAGCCCCAACGGGGCAGGCCGGGAAAAGAAAACGGCGGAGCCCCAACGGGGCAGGCCCGGCGGTTATCTCAGCCCCGCGGCGGCGGCGGCCGGCGGGGCCATGTCGAAAGGCCGGCCGCTGGCCGACACGCTGATAGTGCCGCTGGCGGCGAACTCCTTCACAACGGCCTTTGCCCACTTGCCGTAAATCGAGGTGGGGTTCTCCTGTGCGAATTTCTCCATCCCCTTGGCTGACGATTGGCTCTTGTACTTTTTCAGGGCGCCGAGAAAGCTGAGGTACGCCTTGCCGGTGGATATTTCCTTCCTCCACGGGTCTTTGTCCAGGCCATCGTCAAATCGCTTCATCTTCCGGTCGAAGCCTTCGATGCCCTTGAACATCGTTCGCTGTTTTGCCGCTTCGTTGGCCAGGCTCATGATGTCGCCGCTTGCTTCCACGGCCTCAAGCTCCGCGATACCGGCCTGCCACTTGGCATCAATGTAGCCCATCATTGCCTTGGACAACTCCTCATCCTCGGGCTTGGGCTTGACCAGGGCATAGTAAGCGTCTTTATAGGCCTTCTTGACGATGGCCTTGTAGGCGGCGTCCATTTTTCCCTTGAGCGCCTTGGGATTGACGCCGGGTATGCCCACCTCGATTCCCTGGATCCGCAGTTTCGGATAGCACAGGCCGTAGGCAAGCGCCATTGTGGCCGTCGGGTGGTAGCGGGAAGAATGGTAGTAGCTGTCGTCGGCGTAATCCCGGCCAGGAAGTATGGCGAACGAACCATCAAAGCAGCGCATCATGTTGAACCATGCCTTGTGATAGTCCATGACCGTGCGCAGGACGGCGGGGTCTTCCGAGGCCGCCGCGCCCATTATGCCCCACAAAATGCCCAGGTTGGAATCCGCATGCCCGTCCGGCATGCTCTTGTACGCATGGTTGAAGTAGCTCCGGAACATCGGGAGATACTCCGCGGATTCCGGGAACTCCGGGCTGAGCTTGTGGGCGATGATCGCGGCTCCGACCCGTCCGACGTAGTTGTCGCCCCCCGTCGATCTCTTGTACGCGGCGGGATCGTGGATCCCGAAGGCAAGGCAGAACTCGCCGCCGTATCCCACTGCCCCGGCCGCGTTGACGCACCGGTGGATGAAATCCATGGATCGCTTGAGCAGATCGGCATCGATCGGCACCCCGCACCTTGCGGCCAGTTGGCGGGCCGTAACGGCAAAGATGGTGGTGTACTGCATGGGGCCGTAGCCGTTTTTGCCGACGCCCGACACATAGGGCCCGTGGCCGAAACCGCCGTCGTAGAGCTGCTGGAGGGCATCGACCTTGGCGTAATCTTCCTTTTCGAGGCTCTTGTCGCCAGTGGGCCCCCATACCAGTATCCGGCCGGAGTACTGGGCCTTCTGGAGGTAGCTCACAACCGTCTTGATCATCGGCAGGACGTATGAGTCCCTGCTCAGAAGGTAGTACTCGCTGAGTGTCATCGTTTGAAAGGACAGGTCCCATGTCCATGTGCCTGCATCCGGGCTTTGGCCGCTCCATTTCAAGGCCATGCCCTTGCCGAGGGCCTGCTGGGCGGGGTTATCGCTGGACATAAGGGCCAGGGCCACGGCGCATCTTGTATGCGCCGCGCCGCCCTGCGAATCCGGATGGTCGACCAGGTACTTCAGAGCCTTGGCGCGCAACAGCTCCGACTTCTTGCATTGATACGGATACGTCGGGCTGAACGCGCCGATGGGCTCAAGATCGATCTTGACTTCGATCGCCTTGGAGTCCCGGGTCACGTTCAGGACCAGCTTGCCGTCCTTGGCTTCGGCCTTCTCGATTGCCAGCCCCAAGTCCATAATGGGCCCCTCGTAGCCGTGAGGGTCGCCGCCGAACGTGTGCGAGGCAAAATGCTTGCCGAAGGCGCCGACGATCACGTCGTCGAGTTTCAGCCGGCCCAAAGCGGGGGAATCCTTGAAGATGTACTTGACGATGAACGTCTTTTCAGTGAGGATGGCCCGCGCGCCGGTGGGACCCAGGTTCACCAGGAAGCCGGGAACCTCCTTGTCCGGCGCATCCCCGCCGGACTTGTTCCATTTGCCCTGATTGTCCTTGTCTTTGATGGCATAGGCGTCAGACCCGCAGACGAGGATCGCAAAAACCATTCCCAAAAGGGCTGGCAGGAAACTTGATGCGCGTGTGTGATTGGCCATGTCGTTACGGGCCTCCGGGCTGATGTCTTATGGTCCGATGTCCTCTTGCGGACACGATTGCCGGGCGGGCGGGCGGCAGAACGGGTTCGCCGATGGACGCCCGCCCCCCGGCCTGCCTGCCGACAGGCAGGTTCCGCCAAGGGCCGCAAATCGCGGCACGCAGGCAATGTACCAATACGCCGGTAATTTGTCAAGGGCTGGGCTTCCCGGCTTCCCGGCTGGGCTTCCTGTCGAAGAAATATGCAAGTGGGCAAGTCGTCATTGACCGCGGCGGCTCTCCATGTATATAATGTATTCATGAGCACCACAGCCAAATTCAAAAAGTGTCGAGCCCGGCGCCATGCCGGGGGGTTCACGCTGGTCGAGTTGCTGACGGTCATTTCGATAATGGCGATTCTCATGGCCATGCTCGCGCCGTCGATGTACTCGGTGTTCTTCACCACCCGCAAAGCGGGATGCCAGAGCAACCTTCGCTCGATTGTCCAGGCCGCCAACCGCTACGCCCAGGCCGACTCCAAGATGCGCCTGCCGACGATCTGGTCCAAGACAAATCCCACTCCGGCAAATAAATGGGGCGATATGAGGTATGGCAATCCGGGATGCCTGGCTCGTCTGATCGACGCCAAGCTGGCCGACCGCGAGTTGTTCCTCTGCCAGGAGGCCCAGAGCACGCGGAAGTTCACAACCATGGCCATGGACGCCAACTACTTCACCTACAAGGCGGTGACGACGATACCTCCTCCTGCTCCTCAGGGCGTCAGCACGCTGTCCTACAGCTACATCTCCATGGTCTACAATGCGACGTGGGTGATTGACGCCAGCCATACCGCCGGAAACGTCGCGGCCATGATGACTATGGACCAGGTCCCCGCAACGCTTGTGGTCCTTGCCGATCAGAACCCGAGATGCGTCTTCGGGACGACGGCCCTCACGGCATACGACGATCTGTATGACCTGTCTGGCAACAAACTGAGCACCTACGCACCGAAACTCAAGAAAAACTCGCTGAACCACAAGAATAAAGGCCAGAATATCGCCCGGTGGGACTCATCCGTCAAGTGGATCACCGATGCGAACAACCCCAACACCCCGGAAGATGACATTTACAAGAGCGCATGCAGCAGCACCGACGAAACCCTGGGCCGCAGGAACGACATGGGCGATTCTGTCCTGATCCCGTAACCCCGTGAAAGCCGGCCGCGACAACTTTTTTTTGCGATTATTAGGCTCAATTATTGCCAATATGCCGATAAACCATTTAGCAACAAAGAGATAACAAAGTAAGGTGATTACCCGATTTTTTCTTGTTTCCTCGCGCAGAGTTGCTATTATGTTATGCGTTGAAGACGAAAATCTGCGATGGAGGCCTTGACGGCCAAAGCAGGTTTTTGTAAGGTTCGAAGGCGAAATCCAAATAAGTCCCCCTTTCGAACCGGTTCCCCCCGGCCGGTTCGAATAAAGGCGTGGCCTGCCGTCCCCCCCCCGCGGTAGGCCCGCCGCTTTTTTGCGCCGAGTTGTCACCGGCAGCATGCTCCGGAAAGCTTTTTGTCACGAAGCCCGGCGCAAACTTGTCACCACTGCCGGTAGCCGGCCAAGCTCCGCATGAGCGCGGCCAAGGCCATAGGTCTTATAGGACCTATAGGACCTATGCTCGGGAGCCCCGCGTGCGTAGGAACAGGTCCGCAATCCGCAACCTGCCTGCCGGCAGGCAGGTCCCCAATCCACAACCTGCCTGCCGGCAGGCAGGTCCACAATCCGCAACCTGCCTGCCGGCAGGCAGGTCCGCAATCAACT
>CAYOBS010000041.1:0-16310 GCA_964402305.1 uncultured Planctomycetaceae bacterium
TCTCCTCTATGAGGATGAGCTTGACGATTTTCTCGCCGGGCGGCAACTGGAGGTCGAGCTGCCAATAGTTGGCCAGCCCGGCCTTTGCCAGCACGCTGTCGTGGGTCAGTGCGGACGATGACCACATCTGCCCGTCGCAACCCGCCGCCGTCAGGCACCACGCCGCCGCCAACACGAGTTTCCACCTGCTTGCCATACGATACTCCTGTCCAAGATAGTCGCCCCGAGGCTCGTCCAGGCACCCGCCGCGGGCGCTACTTGTCCATCTTGACGTGGTCGCAAAGGTCCACGCCGCTGGATTGCTCAAACTGCCTCAGCCGACTGATTCGCTCGAGGTCGTCCGTAATGCGGTGAGCCAACTTGAAAATATACGGCCTGCCTTCGAGCCTCGCCTGAAGGTCGGCCACCATTTCGTCCCAATCGCCTTCGTACAACTCGCGTTTCAAGACCACAAGCATCCGCTCCTCGCGAGTCATGCTCTCGACGAACTGCTGCACTTTCTGCCGCAATTCCTCGCCAATGCCAGCCACATCCGCACCTCGCGCCTGCTTTGGGCCAGTCGCCATGGGACTCCCGTACACTGCGCACGGGGCATTACTCTAAACGCGCCCGCGGCGATTTGCAACTCTATATTGCTTATAAGAAGGTCTTAGGTCCTGGCTCTTAGGTCTCAGGGCGGTCAGGGGCGCCCCGAAGCTTGAAAGGGACCGACCTGCCTCTGCCCAATTCTACCTCCGACCTAAGACCCGTGACCTTCTTTTCTTTCCCTATGACCTCCGACCTAAGACCTATGACCTTCTTTTCAAAAAACCCCTTGCATGCCCGGCGGAGCCTGCTAGAATATGCGGTTCGCAAAGTTGATAAGGATTGCTACCTGCCCCCCGAAGGGTTTAAGTGTTAGTTTGGGCTATGCCCGTGCCCTTCGAGGGCTACTGTTGGAGAGAGCTTTCGTGGCCGTGAGACTGCGACTAAAAAAGATGGGGCGGAGGCATCGCAGCTTCTTCCGCCTCAGCGCGATGGATGGCCGAAGCCCGCGCGACGGGCGAGTGGTCGAGGAACTGGGCTGGTACGACCCCCACGCCAAGACGGCGGAGAAGCAGATTTCCATCAACCGCGAACGAGTGGAATACTGGCTGACAGTCGGCGCCCAGGCGTCCGATACCGTGCGCAACATGCTCAAGCAGCAAGGGATAGCGGTCAAGTAATCCGCCGCGCCCCGGCCTGGGAGCCTTCGCACAAGCCCGACGACGCCAATGGCTCTTCGCATTGACATCCTCACGCTGTTTCCCGAGATGTTCGATGCGTTCCGCGCGACAAGCATCGTCGGGAGGGCCTGTCAGCGCGGACTGGTCGATATCCACCTGACCAACATCCGGGACTTCGCCCTGGACAAGTACGGCTCGGTGGACGATGCACCCTTCGGCGGCGGGCCCGGAATGGTGCTGATGTGCCAGCCGCTCTTCGACGCCGTCGAGCACCTGCGGGCCGAGCACGATTTGCACGGTTTGCAAAAAAGTTTGCCAAAAAGTTTGCCAAAAAGCCTGCCGAAGGGCAGGGTGCTGCTGATGACGCCACAGGGCAGGCCCCTGACCCAGGAGATGGCAGCGGAACTGGCCACCAGGGACAGGCTGATAATAATCGCCGGGCACTACGAGGGCTTTGATGAGCGAATCCGCCAGGGCCTGGCGGATGATGAAATAAGCATCGGCGACTTCGTGCTCTCCGGCGGCGAGATTGCCGCAATGGCGCTGATCGACGCCGTGGCGAGGCTCCAGCCGGGCGCCCTGGGAAAGGATGCCTCGACGCACGAGGAGTCCTTCAGCACGGGTTTGCTGGAGTATCCGCAATATACAAGGCCGCGAGAGTTTCGCGGAATGCAGGTGCCGGAGGTTCTGCTGAGCGGCGACCACGCAAAGATAATCCGTTGGCGGGCCGAGCAGGCTCGTGAGCGGACGCGTGAGCGTCGGGCGGACCTCTGGGAAAAGTACGTCAGGGAACATCCGGACCAGGAGGCCTGAGCCTCGTCGCGAGCAAGCGGCGGGCATGGGCCCAGAAGCGCGGGAGAAGCATCGTGAGTCAGGAATTGATGAGCAAGGCCGTCGCGGGCAGCATTAAGAAGGACCTGCCGAAGTTCGAGGTCGGCGACACGGTCGGCGTCCATTGCAAGATCGTCGAGGGCGACAAGGAACGCGTCCAGGTCTTCACCGGCACGGTCATAGGCCGGCGCGGATCGGGGACGTCCGAGATGTTCACCGTCCGCCGGATCGTCAACAACGAGGGCGTCGAGCGGACGTTCCCCATTCACAGCCCGCGGGTCGGCCAGGTCGAGGTCATCCGCCACGGCAGGGTCCGCCGGGCCAAGCTCTACTTCCTCCGCGACCGCGTCGGCAAGGCCACGCGCCTCAAGGAAACCAAGAAGGCCAAGGCCAGGGGCCTCGAAGCCGCCCTGCCCACCGACGCCCCGGCCAGCGAGTAAGGCAAAGGCACCCCACAATGGCACGGTGGTGGCCTTTCGGGGCAGCCAAACCGCCCGTCCGCACCGGACGTCCGGGTGCGCTGCTGACCGTTGAGTTCTTCGCCAGCGGAGAAGATCATTTCAACGCAGAGATCGCAAAGGCCGCAGAGAAAGAAGAATTCAGACCTGCTTTCCTCTGCGCCTCTGAGTCTCTGCGGTAATCTGTTTCTTTTTGTCGCAGCCAAAGGCCGCGCCGCGCTGTCCGCGCTCTCTGCGTTGAAATCCCCCGCCGCAAGCCCCACCAAAGCCCTTGGCAATCGCGGTGAAGCCGTCGCCTGCCGCTGCCTGAAGAAGGCCGGGATGAAAATCCTCGCCCGCAACTACCGCTGCCCCGGCGGCGAAATCGACATCATCGCCCTCGACCCCTCCACGCGACGAACGAGCCAGGCCGAGACGATAGTATTCGTCGAGGTCAAGACCCGCGCCACCGAAACCCCCGCCGGCCCAGCCTCCGCCATCGACGCCCACAAACGCAAACAGGTCGTCCAGGCCGCCCGATACTACCTCCGCCACCACCCCGCCAAAGGCTACCTCACCCGCTACGACGCCGTCGCCGTCATAATCCCGCCCGGCGAGAAACCAACCGTCCGACATATCCCAAACGCGTTCTGACGCGCCGAGGCAGAGGCCAAGCTCCGCCCCGCCCCTGCGGGGCAAAGGGGCGGTTTCATCTCCCGCCGCGCAGATGCTTTTTCTTCAAACCCCTCCCCCTTGACGGGGGAGGGTGGCCCGAAGGGCCGGGTGAGGGTGATCCCCGCCAGTGACGCCGCGCGCCGGGGCGGCTATTGATCGCTCGCTTCCGCTTGCCGATCACTTTCCTGGCCGGCCTCAGCCTGCCCGTCATCCTCCGGCTTGCCGCGTGCGCGGACCCACCGAACCGTCACCTTCCACAGGATCGCGGAGTACAGCGCCAGAAAGCCCAGCATGAGCAGCAACGCCAGCACCTCATTGCCATAGAACGTCACCTGGCGAGATCCCATGAAGCCATACCGATCCGAACCCCGGACGAGCGAAATCGCGCAGATCCCGAAGAGCAGGGTCACAACCTGGGGGCCGAAGATCAGCCACATGGCAAGCACGACGAAGAACCTTGGCCGGCCCGTTACAGCCCTTTGATATGCTCGGCCAGTGGAATATATCTGCCCCATCGGGTCGAACGACGCGATCGCGGTGACGGGCCCGGCGCACTTGGGGCAGAAATGATCGAACTGCCCCACCGGCGTCAAACAGTGCGGACAAACGGGCGTCGCGCCGGCCAACTCGGCCTCCTCGGCCTGCTTTTCGGCCGCGCTTAGAATCTCCCAGGCCCACTTCGGCGCGATCCCGGCCGCCTCGAGCCGACACAACGTTTCCTGCTGCTCAATGCCGGCCGCGACCATCAGCCTGGCGTATTCGCGGGCCGCCGCCTCGCAGGAATCGTCCCATCCCTCAGCCGCGACGAGACGCCGCTGAAGCCCGGCCTCTGCCAGCTCGATGTCCTCCCGCGAATCATCCATTGCCATATTCTACCCCAAGACGGTCATTTGCCCAAGCCGGCGGTTCCGGGAACGCCAATCTCCCGATTGGCGTCTTAAGAGCCGCTCAGGCCAACGGCCCCTTCGGGGAGAACGGCGTTCCCGGCGGGGCTGGGTGTCAGGGCTCGGGCTTGAACAGCTTGCTCTGAGAGGCCGACTTGTTCTTGTGCTTGGGCGGCTCGGGCAGGGTGTGCTGGCCGCTGAGGCCGCCCGGCACCATCAGGCAGCGCGGGTTGGGGCGGTACGGGTCGGCAAGAAGGTCCGTGATCGTCAGTATCTGCACGCGGGGATAAGGCTTGCCATCCCAGGGCGAGGTATACATCCCGGCCGAGCCGGCCTCCTGCTTCATCGGGGCCGTCGGATCAGCCAGCGTGATGAACACGGCCAGTGCCGCATCCTCGCGGCTCATCGTGCCGACGAGGTCGCGAATGTCCTTGCTGGAGACCTTGCCGCTCTTGACCTGAACCAGCATCTTCTTATAGACGTCGTGGCCCTCTTTCACCTCGTCCATGAATAGCCGCACGCCGTCGATGCCCTGGTCGGCACCTTTCCTCTTTACCCCACCCCAGGGGCGGGCGCCGATCAGACCCAGCGCCCAGAACTGGAACTGGTAGGCGTTTTGCTTTGCCAGTGCCGCCGCGCCGGAAACGCTCGTCGGCTCGCCGATCACATCGTAAACCGGAGGCGGGTCGAACCGCGTCAGACGGTGCTTGATCAGGTTTATCGACAGGTGCGTAACGTCGATCCCAATCCAGGTCCGCGCAGGCAGGCTGGGATTCTCCCGGTTCAGTGTCTCCACCGCGTCAATCGTCGTCCCGCACCCACAGAAAGGATCAAGCACCACGTCGCCGGGATTGCTGGAGGCGGATACGATCCGCTTGAGCAGGGCCAGGGGTTTCTGAGTCGGGTACCCCAGGCGCTCAGCCGCCCTGGCCCCAATCGGCGGTATGTCATCCCAGCTATCCTGAAGGCAGACTCCCGGCATCTCGTGGAGCAGTTTCTTCAGTCTCGGCATTCCCGCGATTGAGTAGACAATCGCCCCTTGTCGCGCGAATGCCGCCATGTTCTCCTTCGAGTACGCCCAGAAGCGCCCGCGATATGGACGCAGGCCTTTGTACTCCCATCTCGCGAGAGGTTTGAGGTACTCATCGTCGAGGTCCGCCTCCCAATGATGGCCTTTTCCATGTCGCTTCTTGATACGCCACTCGTACTGGGTGTCTCCACCGGGCCGAGCAGCCGTGAGATCGGACTTCTGATACCGCGCCCCGCCTTCATCCGTGTGTCCATAGAAGGATGCAAGGTACTGCTCTGAGTAGGGGATGAACTGTGAGTTAAACGTCCATACGTCGGATTTTCGATAGAAAAGGATCGTATCGCGTATTTTGCCGTATCGACGCATACCCTGCTTGGTATCTGAATGGGCTGTGGTGCGCTTCCACGAGATCTCGTTTACGAACTGAATGGGATCAAACACCCCATCCAGCACGAGTTTCAGGTAGTGGCTTGCCGTCGGGTCGCAGTGCAGGTAGAGGCTTCCGGTGGGCTTGAGGACGCGGTGCATGTGGACCAGGCGTATGGCCATCTGGACGAGGTAGGCCATCATGGGCGAGGGCTTGAGGAACTGCATGAAGGTCTTCATGAGTTCCACGAGCGGGCCGGGCACGGCCTGGTCGGTGTGGATGCGGGTAAGGGCCTCGTTGGCGGCCATGTCCCAGGTCCACGTGTCCTCGAAGGCCTTGATCTGGGCGGCCTCGGGCGTGCCGGAGACTTCCTTGAACAGGACGTTGTAGTTCTGCTGGCTGTTGAACGGCGGGTCGAGGTAGATCAGGTCCACGCACTCATTAGGCAGCAGCCCCGAGTCCGTCAGGAACCCGAGGTTGTCACCGTAGCACAGAAGATTCTTGCCTTGCCACTCGGTCATGCCCGCACTTCTTGCACTATCTTCTCTTCTCTGCTCTCTGCGCGCCCCGCGTTCTCCGCGATAGAGATTTCCTCCCCCTGCCGCGTGAAACACGAGAAAAGCCGACGGTGGGAGTCGAACCCACGACCCCAGCTTTACGAAAGCTGTGCTCTACCACTGAGCTATGTCGGCAAGTCGCCACGATGATGCAGCGGCTATGTTACAGCAGTTCGGCCAAATCACGCAAGAGCTTTTGCGGCGCGGCGGGGGTTTGTGAGCGACCTGATTTTCTGGCACGTCCCAACTCTGTGTCTGCGCAATCGTTCCGGCAGCCAGAGAGGAGAAAGTAGAGAGTAGACCTGCCTACCGGCAGGCAGGCCGCGGGAGAAGTCCTTTCTGCCGATCACGGCGGGCCGCCCATCGAGGCGCCAGCCGCTTTTTCTACTTTCTACTCACTACTCTCTCCCGCTCTGTGTGCGACCATTTTTCCTGCCAGGAAAAATGGTCGCACACGGCGGTGTACTTGGCCAGGTCCAGTCGTTACGGTTTATGCGTCCTGTCCCGGCGAATTGATGTTCGGAACATCGGGCGGTTTGCAGGCGCAAACATAAACCCCTTATTGGATTTCTCAGGGGGTTCACGAATGAGCCGTACTGGATTTGAACCAGTGACCTCCTGCGTGTCGAGCAGGCGCTCTAGCCAACTGAGCTAACGGCCCTGAGTCTGCTCAATGTAGCGGGTGCGGCGAGGGATGTCAAGGTCCAGAAATCGCCGGATCGGCGCGCTATCCTCAATCATGACAACGGCGCCGTCCCTTATGGGGCGCGGCGCCGTTGGTTTGCTGATGGTTTCCTGTTGTCCTGTTGCCCCGGCCGGTCGCCTAGAGCGACAGGAGGTACTCGATAAGGGCATCGACCTCATCGGGCTTGAGTTGGCTGGTCGAGCCGTGCGTGCCCTTCTTATTGCGGTCGATCAGCACCTCGCGGAGCGTGGCGGCCGAGCCGTCGTGGAGGTATGGCGCGGTCCGCCAAAGCTCGATGAGGGTCGGCGTGTCGAAGGCGGAATCCTTCCGGTCCAGTTCGCCGCGGCTGCCGACGTCGTACATCTTGAGGTTGGTGAACAGCCCGCCGGGATGGCAGGTGGTGCAGGCGGGCTTGGCGGACTCGAAGATCGCCTTGCCCTTCCGGGCCTTGTTCGAGAGCTTTCCGTCGGGGGCGAGGTAGGGGCTTTTTTCGGGCGTCAGGGACTTGAGGTAGTCCTTGACGGCTTCGAGTTCCGGCGGCTGGGGTTCGCGGAAGAGGATGAACCTGAATCCCGCGGCGCTGGCGACGCCGAAGTCGGGGCGGACGGCCAGGCTCATCGACGGCGGGGTCCTATCAGACAGCAGCAGCGAGCGGGTGTTCTTGGGGTTGCCGATGCCGTCGTTGAGCAGGTCCCAGTTGAGTCCGTCGGCCCTGGCGCCGTCGGGGTGGCAGGTGGCGCAGCTAAGCCAGTGCTGGAAGGAGAACGTGCCGTCGTGGAAGATCATCTCGCCCTGGCGGACGCTGTCCATCTTGGGCTGTTTGGGCAGTGCGGCGGCGGCAAGGGTCTTGTCGCTGTCGGCGTCGATGAGGATTGCCTCGCCGGTGAAGTAGCAGGCGACGGCGAGCTTCTTGCCGTCGGGCGACAGTGCCAGTCCGCGCGGGCCGTTGCCGTCGATCTTGGTGCGGATGAGCAGCCCAGCGCCGTACAGGGCGGCCAGGTCGTTGGCGAGCATGGTCCGCTTTGCCGGGTCCTTCTTGATCTCGGCCCAGACGGTCGAGAGGTGCCGCGGCACGCCGTTGGGCGCCGGCTTGTCGGCGGGGATGTCCTTGCCTTCCATCAGCAGGTGGAGGCTTTCGAGGTCGAGCTTCGCCACCTGATGCACGCCGGACAGGGCGATCCAGAGGCGCTTGCCGTCCTTGGCGACGGCCAGGCCCCACGGATCGGCGGCGCCTTCCATCAGCCGGTCCAGCAGGACGGTGGCGTGGAGCTTGTTGTTCTGCACGTCGATGATGGTCATCGCGTTGGTGTTGACCCAGCCGCGGTCGAGCTGCGTCGTCGGCAGGGTGAACCGCCCGAGGGCGTGTGCGGCGTACGCCCACTTGCCGTCCGGGCTGAAGACCACGCCGCGCACGTCCGTCGAGCCGGGTGTGAGCTTGATGTCGGCGGCCTTCTTGAGGCCCTTGAGGTCGATGGCGGTCACGCAGGAGGCGTGCGTGGCGTCGATGGCGTTGCCCAGCGGCAGGAGATTGGCAACCATCGCGACGGTCTCGTCGCCGTTGACGGCGATGCCCTGGGGATGGGAGCTCAGATCGATCCGGGCCTTCTCCTTGCCGCTGGCCAGGTCAACGATCGAGACGCACTTCAGGCCGTACTCGCCGACAAGCAGCAGCTTGCTCTTTGGCGCCACGGCCAGCTCGGCCGGCTTGGGCCCGACCGCCAGGCGCCGGAGGACCTTGCCGGACGCGGCGTCGACCTCGGCGACGGTGCCGGCATCGTACTCGGCCACGTAGCAGGTGTTGCCCGCGCCGAACGCCACTGCCCACGGCTTGCCGTTAAGGGGCACCTCGCGAAGGAGCTTGCCGGCTTCGTCCATTATCGCGACGGCGCCGCCCGTGCGGTCGCTGACGGCCAGGAACTTGCCGTCGGCGGACCAGGCAACGTCCTGGGCCGAGCGATATTTCTCCGCCGCCAATCCCGTCGAGCAGGCCAGCGCAAGCGTTATGGCAACGACCACTATCAAAAGGTTTCGCATCATGCACCTCTTTCGGTCGGTTGTATTTAACACGGCGGCAACAATTTTTACAGTCTGATTTTCAACGATCGCGGCCCGGTGATGGCCGGACCGCCCCGTCCGCAAGTGTTTAACCAGCCTGCCCGGCGGATGGTTTCCTCGAAGGTGAAGGGTTTTTGCACGGCCCGGACGGGGGGCGGTTTCCGGAAACGGTATCAGGGGACAGGCTACTTTTTCGGCCGGTCACGGCAAAAGACATCCCCCGACAACGAAGAAGTAGCCTGCCCGCTTTTCCGCGCTTTCATATACTCACTCCACAGGCTCCGCCCCTTCCACGCCGGGCGCTACCGTTCATAATGCATCCTTTTCCCATCACAGCCGCAGGGCGCGACGCGCAGCATCGCGGAATCGCCGGCAGCAAACTGCGGCATCTTTCGCCTCACCGCGGTTGGCCAATTCGCCGGGATAGCGAAACGCCACCGCGTAGGCCGACAGGTGAGCCAGATCGGCGCGATGGGACTCCCACAGCGGTTCCATCGGCAGAATCTGATCGAGGAGAGTCGTGAGGCTATGAATCTTTGCAAAATGAACTCCAGCCAGCGTCAAACGAGCCTTCAGGTACTTTTCGGCGCATTGCTGGGCGTGAAAACAAACGGCATCGAAGCAAGGCGACTTTCTGCCCCGCAGTTCCCGCTGCATCACGCCGAAGTCGCCTTCGGCCTTTTCAACCCACTCGGCTACGATCCGCTTCATAGATGACTATTCCATTTTCCACGACATCCTGCATGAAGCAGTCGCCCATGGCGATCCGCCGCCGCACGGCTTGCGGAGTGCGCACCAGCACGTCGATCGCAAACGGCGGGGCAACGCTCATGAGAACCTCGGCGGCCTTCCCGGCGGCCCTGCCGCGAAAGGGCATGATGACCAGAAGGTCCACATCGGAGTCGCGATGCGCCGTGCCTTTGGCGTGCGAGCCAAAAAGAATCACCCGTTGCGGGTTGAAACGCCCGCCGATCTCTCTACCCAAATCTCGAATTGCCCGCATCGTTGCCATTGATTGCCAACCGTTGTTGGGCGATGCTGCCGCACCATACCGCAAGGCACGCTTGCCCCAAGCACTGTATGTCGGACGATGACCGGGGTAAAGCACCAATTCCGCCTTTGGGAAAAAGGGGGAAAAGATATGGCTACTTCGACCGCTCAGGCGCGCTGCGGCCGCTGGTCTTGAACTCCCCCAGCCGCTCGGTCAACTCACGGACAATGTCGGGATGCTTGCTGTGGATGTTGACCCGCTCGCCGGGGTCGGCGTCGAGGTCGTAGAGCTGGCCGGGCGAGTCGGGCTCGGTGTCAGGGATGATGTACGGCCGCAGGTCCTCGCTTTTCTCGTAGTTGTTGCCGCCGGAACCCTTGTGGGCCAGCAGCTTCCACTTGCCGCGACGGATGGACATGGCCAGGGAGATGGTTTGCTCGATCAGGTACGTGCGGACCGGCTTGTCGCCTTGCGTGCCGAGCAGCACCGGCGACATGTCGTAGCTGTCCTCGGCCGCGACGTCGGGCAACTCGGCGCCGACGATCGACGCGCAGGTTGCCATCACGTCTGTCAGGCTCGTCAACTGGCCGGTCGTGCTGCCGGCCTTGACCTTGCCAGGCCAGCGGACGATCAGCGGCGTGCGGTGCCCGCCTTCCCAGTCATCCCGCTTTATGCCTCGCCACGGGCGGGCGCCGTCGTGCCGGTAGTCCTTTCGCATGTTGACCACCGAGGCGATTTCCGGCCCGTTGTCGCTGGCGAACATCACTATCGTGTTGTCGGCGACGCCGAGGCTGTCGAGCGTCTTTAGCAGTTCGCCGACGACCCAGTCCAGCGCGTATATGTAATCGCCGTGCGGCCCAGCCTTGGTCTTGCCGTGGAATTCCCTGGGCGTCAGGCTCGCGAAATGCACCGCCGTGGTGGCATGATAGAGAAAGAACGGCTTGTCGGGGTTCTGTTTGACGTGCTGCCGGAGGAACCGCTTGCTCTTATCGAGGAAGACCATGTCGGTCTGATCCATCTCGTAGTTCGGCGCGATCATTCCTTCGCGGCAGTCGACGGTGTAGGGGTTTTTGGGAATGGTCGACTTATCCAGCAGCTTGGTCGGAGGCACGGGGACGCGGTCGCCTTCGATGTAAGCGTAGAGGAAGTCCGTGGTCGGGCAGCAGGCCGTGCCGAAGAAATAATCGAAGCCGCGATGTATGGGCGAGTCGGGGATCGCCCGCGAGAAGTCAACCTCCTTTACGCCCTCGACGCCGCCCGTGGTCACCCGCTTGCCGGCCTTGTCCAGGAACGTAAGCCCGATGTGCCACTTGCCGACCGCGGCGGTCGCGTAGCCCTTGTCCCGGAGCATCCGCGGCAGCGTCAGGCGCCCCTGCTCGATGAGGTTCGGCCCGCCGACGCCGCAGAACACTCCGCGGTAGCCCGTGCGGAAGCACATCCGCCCGGTGAGGATGCTGTATCGCGACGGCGTGCAGACCGTCGACGGGCTGTGGGCGTCCGTGAAACTCATGCCCTGCCTGGCCAGCGAGTCCAGATTGGCTGTGACGACCTTCGCCTCGCTGTTGTAGCAGCTTATGTCGCCGTAGCCCAGGTCGTCGGTGAAGATCAACAATATGTTCGGCAGTTTCTTATCCGCCACAGTCTGCTCTCCTTTGGCGGCAAACCCGCCGACCGCGAGCCCGGCGGCCCCTATGCCCACGGCCTTGAGAAACGCCCGTCTGGTGCTCGATGGCGACTTGCTCGCGCCCAATTTCGACTTCGTCATCTGTACGGTTCCTTTTGACAAGAATCCGGCAATGCCGTCCAGTTTACCGGCAGAGCGAAGCGGAGCCCACCCCCAAAAAAAAGCGAATGATTGACCGGCCAGCGGTAAGCCATGTCGCACGGTTTTCGCTCATCCCGTGCCCGGAGGCGTCTCAGGTGGGTTATAACAATGACTGCGATTGCCGTGCGGCATCGCGCGGCGAGGTTTCCGACTGTACCTGTGGAGAGAGAATGAGTATCAGGCATGCGATGACGGCCCTTGGAGTGCTGCTGGCGGCCGGGACGTTTACGGCCCGGGCGGGTGCGGGCGACGCGAACTGGCCGCAGTTCCGCGGCCCGCGCGGCGACGGCACGACCACCGGCGAAAAGCTGCCGCTGACGTGGTCCGAAAGCGAGAACATCGTCTGGAAGACGCCCATCGAAGGCCGGGGCTGGTCCTCGCCGGTGGTCTGGGGCAAGCAGGTCTGGATGACCACCGCGACGCCCGACGGCAAGATCATGTCGGCCGTCTGCGTCGACGCCGACAGCGGGCGGATCGTCCGCAACATCAAGCTCTTCGAGAACGCCAAGTGCGGCCCTATCAACCCGGTGAACAGCTACGCCTCGCCGACGCCGTGCATCGAGGCCGGGCGGGTTTACATGCACTTCGGCACGTACGGCACGGCCTGCCTGGACACGGCCACGGGCAAGGCGCTCTGGGAGCGGCGCGACCTTCACTGCGACCACGGCGTCGGGCCGGGCTCGTCGCCGGTCCTGGACGGCGGCAGGCTGTACCTGCTCTTCGACGGGATGGATGTGCAGTTCGTCATCGCGCTGGACGCCGCCACCGGCAAGACCGCCTGGAAGACGCCGCGCAACGTGAAGTTCCCCGACGACAACGGAGATATCCACAAGGCGTTCTCCACGCCGCTGCTGATAGACACGCCGGCCGGGCGGCAGCTCGTTGCCGCCGGGGCCGAGTTCGCCATGGCCTACGACCCGCTCAGCGGGCGCGAACTGTGGCGCGTGAAGTATCCAGGCGGGTACTCGACGGCGTCGCGCCCGGTCATGGTCGGCGGGCTTGTGCTGGTCAACTCCGGCTTCAACCGGCCCAGGGTCATGGCAGTCAGGCCGGACGGCAGAGGCGACGTTACCGCGACGCACGTCGCCTGGTCGCTGGACCGCGGCGGGGCGAACAAGCCATCGCCTGCGGTCGTCGACGGCCTGGTGTACTTCCTGCACGACAGCGGCGCCCTGGCCTGCCACGACGGCAAGACCGGCCAGGCCGTATGGCAAGACCGGTTGGCGGGGAGTTTTTCAGCCAGCCCGATCGCCGGAGCGGGGCGGATTTACTTCTTCGACGACCGCGGGCAGACCACCATCATCGCGCCCGGCGGCTCCGCGATGAAAGTGCTGGCGACCAACAAGCTCGACGCCGGCTGCATGGCCAGCCCAGCCGTCAGCGGCAACACAATGTTCGTGCGGACCAAGACGCACCTGTACCGGATCGAGGCCCGCGGCAGCTAGCCGCGGGCGGCCTCGATGTCGCTGGCCGGGTCAGGTCCGCCACGGCTGGCGCATCGCGCGCGCCCGCATGCGGTTGGCTTGGGGATCGTTGATGAACTCTTCCTTTTGCGGGTCCCACTTCAGGTCGCGCTTCAGCGCCAGGCAGATGTTGATCGCATGGCACGTGGTCATGGACCTGTGCATCACCTCCGGGTTGGCGATCGTCTGGCGGCGCGTCTTGACGCATGACAGGAAGTCGCAGAGATGGTTCATCGGGCGCTGAGTCCTGGCCTCATATTCGCTCATCACCTTCTTGAACTCGCCCAGCAAGGCCGGCGACGAGAAGTCCGGCTTGGAGTACCCATCGGCCACCGACGCCCAGCCTTCGCTGCCCTCGAACCGCACGCCGCACGAGCCGCGCCAGCCGTCGAACTCCAGCACCATCTTCACCCCGTTGGCGAACCGCGTGACCATCCCGGCCCCGGATGAGTTGCCCGGGTAGATGTACTCGACGGGAGATGTGTGTTCGGCCCCGGCGGCCATCTGGCACTGGATGAAGGTGTGGCTGCCCCATCCGGCGACGCCCGCGCCGAAGTCCCAGTAAATTCCCCAGGTGCCGCAGTTTCCCGGGTATGCGGCGTTGTAGGGCCGCCACGGCGCCGGGCCTAGCCAGAGGTCCCAGTCCAACTCCTCGCGCGGAGGCTCCTTCTGGGCCGGCAGCCAGTCGTTCTTCGTCACGTCCTGCACCGTCGACCACATGTGTGCCCGGACGGTGTGCAGTTTTCCCAACTGGCCGTTGCGAGCCAGCTCGGTGGGGAACACGAAATTCGCCTCGCTCAGCCGCTGCGCGCCGGTCTGGAACACGCGGCAGTGCCGCTCGGCGGTCTCCACCAGCGCCCGGCCCTCGGCGACGGTCATCGTGCCGGGCTTCTCGCAATAGACATCCTTGCCCGCCTTCATCGCCATGCAGGCCGCCAATGCGTGCCACCGATCGCCCGTGGCGATGAGCATCGCGTCGATCCCGCCGCCTTCGGCCAGCAGCTCGCGCATGTCGATGTACGCCTTGCAGTCCTTGTTGCCGTATCGGCCATCGACCATGTTCTTGGCGCGAAGGCGCCGATCGCCGGCCACGTCGCAGACGGACACGAACTGCACATCCCCCTGGCCGAGCAGCCAGTCGAGGTCCCCGCTGCCCCGGCCTCCCAGGCCGATGCCGCCCATGACGATGCGGTCGCTGGCCGGTGGGCGATCTGCGGCGCCCAGCGCCGCCGATGTGAGCACGTACGGCGCCGCCAGCAACCCGCCCGCCGCCGCGACGCCTTTCAGGAACAAACGCCGGCTGATCTCTTTTGTTTTTTCGGGCATTGTCGGTCTCCTTGCTGGAATGATGCGCCTTGTGCGGCGATCCGGTCTGCGATCGCCCATGTCCTTCACGTTAAACAGGATAACCCCTTGGCCGGGCCTGTCCAAAGCCTCTTTGACATTTCGTTTGTTTTTTTGCCGGGCGGCGCCGCCGGCAGCGGTGTTTCACGTACTATGGGTACGTCGAGTCCCGCAAACCTGGCCGCCTCGAAGGCGGCGGGATCTTTTGGCAGTGGGCAGTTGGCAGCGAGTATAAGGAGACCGAGAATGTCCGATCGAGCAAGACGCATGGGTCGCAGGCGGTTC
Organism: uncultured Planctomycetaceae bacterium; assembly: GCA_964402305.1. Lineage (GTDB taxonomy): Bacteria > Planctomycetota > Phycisphaerae > SM23-33 > SM23-33 > JAUWQU01. The sequence continues at coordinate 14,632 of CAYOBS010000041.1, forward strand.
TTCAAGGCCGCGGCGGCGGCGGCAGGAGTTGTCATCGCCGCGCCGACGATAGTATCGGCGGCCGCCCTGGGCAAGGACGGCGCCGTGGCCGCCAGCGACCGGATAACCCTCGGGGCAATCGGCATCGGCAACCGCGGCTCGTATGACCTTGGCTGCATCCTGTGGGAGCCGGACGTCCGGGTTATCGCGGTGGCGGATGTCCGGGGCGTAAACCGCAAACGCGCCAAGGGCGCGGTAGACGGCAAGTACGGCAACAAGGACTGCGCGACCTACATCGACTTCCGCGAGCTGCTGGCACGCGGCGACATCGACACGGTGCTCATCGCCACGGGTCCGAACTGGCACGCGACGGCGTCGATCATGGCCGCCAAGGCCGGCAAGGACGTCTACTGCGAGAAGCCATGCACCAAGAACATCGTCCAGAGCCTCGAGTTGGCGGCGGCGTTCCACCGGACGGGGCGGGTTTTCCAGGGCGGCATGCAGAGGCGGAACCTGCCGAACTTCATGTTCGCCGTGAACCTCGCCCGCGGCGGCAAGCTTGGCAAGCTCCAGGCGGTGCATGCTCATCCGGGCGGGATGGGGACTCACATGAGCGGGTGGATGCCGGCCGAGCCCGAGCCGGCGCGGGAAGAGGTGGATTGGGACACGTACCTTGGCCCGGCCGCGTGGAGGCCTTTCAACAAGCGGATGCTCAACGGGTTCAATTTTGAGAAGGGCGGCGGGATGGTTGGCGGCGGCGTGCTCGAGTGGGGCTCGCACTGCGTTGACCTCTGCCAGTGGGCCAACAACGCCGACAACACCGCCCCGGTGGAATACTTCCGGGCGGAAAAGGGCCAGGCCTCGGCTATGTATGCCAACGGCGTGAAGTTGGTCATGCGTGACGGCGGCTGGCTGAAGCTCGGCTCGTGCCCGGTGCGGTTTGAGGGCGACACCGGCTGGGTGGAGACGGGCGACGACGCCGAAATCGTCGCCAGTTCGCCGGAACTGCTTGTCGGCAAGGGCGCCGCGATCCGCGGCTACCCGGCCAACAATCACCTTCGCGACTTCTTCAATTGCGTCAAGACCCGCGGCGAGCCCCTGGCCAACGCTGAAGTCGCCTGCCACTCGCACATTGCCTGCCACGCGACGAACATCGCGCTGTTCCTGGATCGAAAGCTGAACTACGATCCGGTGAAAAACGTCTTCATCGGCGACGAGCAGGCAAACCGCCTGCGGGGCGAGGCCCTGCGCGACCCGTGGCGTCTGTAGGAAAATGCGGATTCATCGCAGACCCACGGTCCCGTTGGGAGAGCGCAGAGATTACAGAGAAGAAGAAAGTTTAGAAACATAAGCAACATCAGAGGTGAATTACATGAATATGGCACCAACACGACATGGTATCAAGCGGCCCCGCCCCTATTACCTGCTACCTATTACCTGCTACCTCCTTCTCGCGGGTTTGGCGTTTTCGGCCGCGGGTGCAAGGGCCCTTGCGGCGGACGCCGCGGCGGACAAGGAAGCCGGGCTGATCAGCATTATTCAGTCTAACGTGCCGCCTCAGGACAAGGCCGTGCCCTGCAAGGAACTGGCCATCTACGGCACCGCCAAGGCGGTCCCGGCGCTGGCGGCGCTGCTTACGGACAAGGACCTCTCGTCCTGGGCGCGGATTGCGCTCGAGGCCATCCCTGACCAGGCCGCCG